>NZ_JASCQJ010000003.1:0-203559 GCF_033043255.1 Clostridium lamae
TGCTGATTTAAGTACATATCAACTGCTTTTAATTTGGTTTCCTTGCTATATTTCCTTTGAATTCTACTCATAAAAAAATCCCCCTTATAATAAACAAATATTTAACCTAATTATAAAGGTCTTTTTATATTTGTCTACCATAAGGGGATTATACTATTCGGAGTTTCTAAAAATAAATATATTTATGTAATTTCTTTGAAATTACATAAATAATTCTACACTTTTAATTCTAAATTTTTAAAGGAGCCGCTTAAGCAGCTCCTTTTCTTATGCTAAATATATATTTTTAATTGCTCCTGTTGGACACTTCTTAGTACATATTTGACAATTTACACACTTATCATAATCTACTTTAGCCAAATTATTAACTACGTGCACCGCATCCTTTGGACAGTTTCTTTCACATAATTTACAACCTATGCAAGCTACAGAACAGTTTTCTTTAACATGTCTACCAATTTCTATGTTATTACACTCAACTCTTACTTTCTTAGAAACTGGTACTGATTCAATAAGTCCTTTTGGACAAATATTTATACAAGCTCCACAGTTTGTACATTTTTCTACATTAACTTTAGCTATACCATTAACTATTTCTAATGCGCCAAATTCACAAACACTAACACAACTTCCAAGTCCTAAGCATCCATATGAACATGCTTTTGAACCACCATCTACCATTAGTGAAGCTGTAAGACAATCAGTAACACCTTCTAAATCGTATTTAATTTTAGCTGAATCGCAATTCCCATTACATTTAACAAAAGCAGTCATCTTTTCAGTAGCATCTACTTTTATTCCTAAAACTTCTCCTATATCTTCGGCAGTTTTAGCTCCCCCTACTGAGCATAAGTTAGGCTTTGCGCCTTCCATTACCACAGCTTCAGCATAAGCATCACATCCTGCAAAGCCACACCCTCCACAGTTTGCTCCTGGAAGGCATTCTCTTAATCTTGGTATTTTAGGATCTACTTTTACAGCGAAAGTCTTTGAGGCAAATCCTAAAAGCACTCCAAAAACTAAACCTAAAATCCCTAAGCTTAAAGTTGCATATAAAATATTCATACTAAACCTCCCCTAGTGAATTAATCCTTGGAATCCTAAAAAGGCAATTGACATTAATGCTGCTGTAAATAATGTAATTGGTAATCCTCTTAGAACAACTGGTATATTTTCATTATTGTCTATTCTTTCTCTAATAAATGATAATAGTACTATAGATAACATATATCCTGATGCAGCACCTAATCCATTTACTATAGCTTCTATAAAATTATAGCTTTCTTGTATATTTAATGTTGCCATTCCTAATACAGCACAGTTTGTAGTAATAAGTGGTAAATATATACCTAAAGCCTTATGAAGTGCTGGAGAAAATTTCTTCATAGCCATTTCTACAAATTGAACTAACGCTGCGATAACTAATACATTAGCTATGGTTTTTAGATATTCAAGTTCAAATCTAACTAATATTTGATTATAAACAAGCCATGACATTATAGATGCTAATGTCATAACAAATGTAACAGCTAAGCCCATACCTATAGCTGCATCTTTTTTCTTAGAAACTCCAAGGAATGAACAAATCCCTAGGAATTTTGAAAGTACAAAGTTATTTACAAGCATTGCTGCTATAAAAATCATAAATAATTCCATAAGTTCCACCCCTCTTAGTTTTTATTAGTCTCTTTAATTTCAATTCCTGAAGAAGTACCACAAGATCCAGTTCCACATCCAGAACAGCTTCCACAATTATGCTCTAATGGCTTAACTTCTTCACCTGTTTTAGCTGCTTTTTTCATATTATAAGCATTTAAAACTACCATAAGTCCACCTAAAGTAAAGAAAGCTCCCGGTGCTAATATCATAATAGAAGCTGGTTTAACAGTTTCAGGAATAACTTGAATTCCTAAAAATTGTCCAGCACCTAAAATTTCTCTGAAAGTACCAATTAAAAATAATGCAATTGTAAATCCAAGTCCCATTCCAATAGCATCAAAGATAGATGGTAATATTGGATTTTTTGAAGCATATGCTTCAGCTCTTCCTAATATTATACAGTTAACAACTATTAGTGGTATAAATAATCCAAGTGAAGAATAAAGACTTGGAAGATATCCTTGCATTAACATATCAATTATTGTAACGAAGGATGCTATAACTACTATATACGCTGGTATTCTTATCTCATCAGGAACTAATTTTCTTATCGCTGAAATTATCATATTAGAAAATATTAATACTATAGTCGAAGCTAGTCCCATACCTAAAGCATTTTCCGCACTTGTTGTAACAGCCAAAGTTGGACACATAGCTAAAACTTGCACAAAAATTGGATTTTCAGTAACTATCCCATTTTTTAATCTTTCAATTAACTTATTCATTGCTTTCCTCCCAATTAAATATTAATTTGCACTAGCTCCTGTATCTGCATCGGTATTTTCTTGAGGCTCTACTACTTCACCCCTTATATTTTCTAAATAGAAAGTAATAGCTTCATTAACCGCATGTACAGATGCTTTACTTGAAGATGTAGCTCCTGATATAGCTTCCACTTCAGTATCCTTATTAGGAGTTACTTTTACCACTTCTAAATAATCAGTTGCAGGTTTATCTTTAAATCTTTCCGTAAATTTATCCTCGGTTATTTTTGCCCCAAGACCTGGTGTCTCATTATGTGCTAATACTTTAATACCAGTAACTTTATCATCTTTAGAAATACCCACAACAAAATCAATTGCTCCATGGAAACCCTTGCTAGTTACTTTAAAAACATAACCTATTACATCATTGCCAGTTACAGCTTCATATATTTCTTTAATACCACTTTCAGAATCTAATTCAATAGTTGTATCTTGAATTTTTTCTGCTGCTGGCATTATATAATTCAAATCCTCTTTACTTATTTTAGAATTTTCAATAATTGCTTCTTTAGTTAAGTCATTAGCAAATCCAAGTAATAAACCTGAAATCATAGTTATTATTAGAAGGATTCCTCCTAGCTTAAAATTTCTTTTCATATTCTTAAGCCTCCTTCTTAACCTTAATTTTTTTAGTAGTTAAATATTCTATTAGAGGAGTACATAAATTCATAATTATGATAGCATAATATGGGCCTTCAGGATTAAATCCCTTTACTGCAATAAATGCAGCACAGATGCCTGCAATTATTCCAAATATGTATTGTCCTACTCTTGTCATTGGAGTTGTTCCATAATCTGTAGTCATAAAAATTGCTGCCATAAAAAATGTACCTGGTAATAATAAATCTCTATCAAAAATATTGTACATAATCATTGCTGATAAAATAAATGTAATTGGACCTCTTAAACTAATCCTTCCTCTAAGTGCTAAGTACAGTCCCCCTAAACATAAGGCTAAAATAGATACTTCTCCAATACTTCCAGAAGCTTGCCCTATAATTTTATCTACTAAAGATAAAGCTACTTCTGTTGTTCCTGATGCTGAAGAAGTTGCATCTGTTGCAGGTTTCGCCATAACACCTGCCCATGAAGCTATCAAGAAAGCCTTAGTTGCTGCTGCTGGATTCATGAAATTTTGTCCATATCCACCAAAGAATTGTTTTACAACGATAGTTGCAAAAACTGATCCTATAATTGGTATCCATAATGGAACATACGTTGGCATAATTAATGCCAATATTATACCTAAAACTATTGGACTTAAATCTGTTAAAAATGAAGTTTTCTTAACATATTTATTCCAAATACCTTCTACAATAATGCTAGTTAAAACTGTAGCAACAATTATTTTAACAGCATCTATCTTATAAAAGTAAATACCTGCAATTATAGCTGGAATTAATGCTATAATAAAATCAATCATTATCTTATTAATCTCAAGCCCTTTTTTAACATAAGGTGCTGGTGATACTTTAAGATTTCTATTTTCCACACTTTTCACTCCTATTCAGATTTTTTTAGTTAAATACTTTTGAAGTCTTTATTATTTGTGCAACTTCAATATTTGAAGGACATACAAAGCTACATAATCCGCAATCTATACATTTGTCTCCTCCAAATTTAATAAACTCTTCTTTTTCATTTCTTTTTGATAATTCCATAAGTTTAACAGGACTTAAACCTTCTGGACATACTCTTAAGCATTTAGCACAATTAATGCAACTATATTTTTCACTTGATGGTAAGTCTGCATTACTTAAAAATAACAATCCCTTTGAATCCTTATTTATTTTTGAATTTATGTCATATACTGGAGTACCATTTAAACTTCCTCCATCTATAACTTTTGTAAGAATATCTTCTTTTCCGTTTAATGCTTTAAAAACGTCATTGTAGGTTGTATCACTATTAATAACAATCACTTTATTGCCTTCAACCGCACTACCATAAACTGTAACATAACTTTCAATTTCTTTTCCTAACAATGCCTGTCCAAGTTTAATAACATCTAAAATGTCGTATATTATAACGTTATTAGTTTCACCATAAACTTTACTTATAAGTTTGTTATCATATAAATCTGTCATAGCAGGAACTTTAATAACGTCTCCATGTACTTTTAATTTTTCAAATAATCTTTTATCTTTTTTATTAACTACAAATTTTATTTCGTTTAAAGAATTGATTTTCTCCAATCCCTTCTTTAACTCTTCTTTTTTTTCATTTACTATAATTTCATATCCATTTAAATTTGGTTGAAAGCTAAATGCTTTAATTATTACTTGTTTACCTTTGTTTTTTTCATAATATAAGCTTAAACTTTCATCAATTTCTCTAGCAGTTGATTCTTCTAAGTTGTTTTTCTCTACTAAAGTTTGTGATAATTTAGAGTCAGTTAATGTAAATAATTTATTTGAAACATCTACACTATTAAAAAGATTAATTAACACTATAAAAACCTCCTATATATAATCTTTACCATTAAACACACTAATTTAGCGCATAAATTGACGAACATTTTCATATTATCACAAATAACGCCTTTTCACAACTTTTGTATTGCTTTTAATAATTTTTTTATTCAAAATTTTAAGTTTGCTTTAAAAAACTCCTATAAATTGTCACTTTTTCTAAAAAATTCTCCATTTTTCTGCTAATAATCTTATATTTTTTACGGTTATAAAAAAATAGTAAGCTATTATCAAAGCTTACTATTTATATAATCTTTATATTCTTGTAATTCTCTTAATTTCTGCAATTCATCATCTTTCTTCATATATTCAAAAAACAAATCATTTTTATCTATACTTCTTAATAAATCTTTAAAAGCTAGCTCAAGCTCATTAATATTTGTATAAAAACAACATCTATTATAATATAAAAAACTCGAATCTGGATTATTATCTATTCCACTACTAATTATGTCTATAGCAGTTTTAAAATCTTTATTTTCTCTGTATATTACTGCTAAATTTAAATAACTGTATGGATATTCAGGATTCTCACTTATTGACTTACGATAAAACTCTTTTGACTCATCTTCTCTATTTAAATTTCTAAGTAATACTCCCATATTAAATAAAACTCTAAAATTAGTTGAATCTATTTCTAAAGCTTTTTCCATATATACCAAAGCCTTTTCATAGTTACCTAGCTCTTCATAAATACAACCTAAGTTAGCATTAGCCCATAAATCATTAGATATTAAATTAAGGACTTCATTATAATATTTAATTGCATTATCCACATCTTTCAGTTCATCATATGCATTAGCCAAAAAGAAGTAAGCTCTATCATATTTATTATCTAATTCTATTGCAACTTTATAATTTTCTATTGCCTCTTCCAGAAATCCATCTTCATCATATAAAACTCCAATACCATAATATGCTCTTGCATCATTCTTATCTAATTCTATAGCTTCTCTATATTTTTCTTCTGCTTCATTTTTGTATCCAAGCTTATCATATAGTAATGCTATATCAAGTACAAGCTCTATATCTTTTTTCCCTTCATTATGCCTATATGATTTTTTATAAAACTTCAATGCTTTTACATATTCCTTTTCAGTAACAAAGTTTCTTGCTATATTTAAGTTATTCTCAAATAGATATCTTTTATCTGACATTTTTCACCTCTTTATTCTTTTGATATAATTTGTATTCCTTTTATAATTATATTAAAAAATGTTACTTCAATAATACAAATAAAAATAATAACTATCAAAAAATTCATATTAAAGTATATCGCTGCTGAAGCGAGAAATATATATATTGCCCCTTCAACAAGAACTATTTCACCAATCCATCTTGAAAAGCCTTTAATATCAGTAATTTTTTCAAGTTTAAATTCTCTATTTATAAAAGAAAAGCTCTCTACTATTGATTTCAATATTAATAAATCCTTCTTTGCTACCACGATTCCACCTATTATAAGTTCTGTTAAGCCCCATATTAATAATAATATATTTATTGTCAAGATTACCCCTCCATTTTGATTTATATATATCATATATATTTTATAGTATATTATATATTTTTTAAACTATATACCTAAAATAAGGCCTATTTTTAGCAAATAGGCCTTAAATTTATATCTTACTAATCTTAAACTTATTATTCTCTAAATCTATTCTACATTCCCCACCATTAGAAAGATCTCCAAATAGCAGTTCATCCACTAATAATGGTTTTATTTCTGAATTAATAACCCTTAGTATTTCTCTTGCGCCAAATTCTTTAGATAACCCTTTTTCACTAATAAACTCAATCACTTTATCACTAAAACTTAGCTCTATTTCTTTTTCTTTTAATTTGTCTTTAAATTTATTTAATTCTTTATTAGTTATATCTATACTCATTTCCTTATTTATTTGATTAAATACAATTATTTTATCTAATCTATTTCTGAACTCAGGAGTAAAAGTTCTTTTAACTTCATCCCCTATAGCTTCTATATTTATAGACCCTCTTGCGAAACCGACTAAGTTTTTACCAATATCTCTTGCCCCAGCATTAGATGTCATAATTAAGATTACATTTCTAAAATCAGCTTTTCTACCTTTATTATCAGTTAATGTTGCATAATCCATCACCTGTAATAGCACACTCAATATATCAGGATGAGCCTTTTCTATTTCATCTAATAATAGTACAGAATTAGGTTTCTTTCTAATTGTATCTGTTAATAATCCACCTTCTTCATATCCAACATATCCTGGCGGAGAACCTATAAGTTTAGATGCTGCATGTCTTTCTCCATATTCGCTCATATCAAACCTTACTAATTCTACTCCTAAAGTTTTTGCTAAAACTTTTGCTATTTCAGTTTTACCAACACCAGTAGGTCCTACAAACAGCATAGATGCCACAGGTTTATTCTCGTCATTTAATCCTGCTCGTGATAACTTAATGCATCTTGCGACTTCTTGTATCGCTTGATTTTGACCAAATATTCTGTTTTTAAGTTCATCTTCTAATACCTTCAATGAATTTATCTCTGTTTTTTCTATTGTTTGTTTAGGAATATGACATATATTAGATATAATTTCCTCAATTACTAATTCATCCACAATGGCATCTGGATATTTTTCTCTATTTATATCTACAAATGCACCAGCTTCATCTATAATATCAATAGCTTTATCTGGTAAAAATCTATCATTTATATATTTAGAGCTTAAGTTAACTGCAGATACTAAAGCTTCGTTAGTATAAGTAATCTTATGATACTCTTCGAAACTCTCCTTAATGCCCTTTAAAATATTTATAGTTTCATCAATTGAAGTTTCTTTAACTTCTATTACTTGAAATCTTCTTACCAAGGCCTTATCTTTCTCAAAATACTTTTTATAATCATCATAGGTAGTTGCCCCTATAAATCTTATTTTACCTTCTAGTAAATATCCTTTTATTAAGCTTCCCCCATCTAATGAACTTCCATTTAAAGCCCCTGCCCCAACTATATTATGAATTTCATCAATATAAACTACAGGATTATCATAAGTTTTTATTTCATCTAATATCTGCTTAATCCTTTCTTCAAAATCTCCCCTATATTTTGTTCCAGCTAGCAATGTTCCTACATCTAGTAAAAATATTTGTGCATTCTTTAATTTTTGTGGAACTTTCCCCTTTTTAATTAATCTAGCAAGCCCCATTGTGATTGCAGTTTTCCCAACTCCTGGTTCACCTATATGAATTGGATTATTTTTAGTTTTTCTACATAAAATTTGTATAGTTCTGTTTATTATATCTTCTCTTCCTATTAAAGGATAATTATCTTCTTCTTCAATTAATTCAGTTAAATTAGTACAAAAATTACTTACTATACTTGCTTCTTTTTTTTCTTCATTTTTATTAACTTTAATAATTTTTATCGCATCTTTTGCTAAATTATCTTCTTCTGACTTATTGTGTGAAAGTTCAAATAATAGGGCCTGTTTACTTATTCCTTGCTTTTCTAAATAATATACTGCATAACTGTCTTTCAAAGCATAAATTGCTGATATAATATGCTCTAATGCAACATAGTTTCTTTCGCTAAATGCAGCTTGTTGAGTGGCAACAATTAATACATTTTTAATACCAAAACTCTCTTCTGGTTCACCATCCTCTATTTTGTCTAAATTATCATTAATATAACTTATCAAGTCTTCTTTTAACTCATCAATATTTCCGTTTAATTTAATTATTACATCTTTGAATACATCATCTTCTAATGCACCTAAAAGCAAATGCTCTGGTGTAACATATTCATTTTTATAATCTTTTGCCGTGCTATAAGCTCTTAGCAAAACATCTCTTACTACTTTACTTATATCCATTTTAATCCTCCTCTACTGTAAGTTTAAATGGAAATCCTTCATCTTTTGCCATAGCCATTGCCTTATTTGCCTTTGTCATCGCTATGTCGTAAGGATATACCCCTGCAATACCTCTACCAGTTTTATGGACTTCCATCATAATTTTATTAGCCTGTTCAAAATCCTTATTAAAGATGATATTTAAAATGGCAACTACAAACTCCATAGTTGTAAAATCGTCATTATACATAATAACCCTATATTTCTTTGGTACTTTAACTTTAATATTTGATCTTTCAATTACTTTTGAATTAGTTTCCAAAATAACTCCTCCATTTTTCCTTTTGCTACATAATGAAGAAAAATATTCTTATTTGATATTCATTATATATTATATTGTATTTAGTTGCAAAATACTATTCATTACAAACTTCTATTATAATATTTTATGTAACTTATAAGTTAAAGAACATATACTATAATGAGGTGATAAGTCGTGGAAGAGCAAAATATAAATAATAACAATGAAAAAGTTCAACCTAATGATAATACTTATCTTACATTATATGAAACCAATGAGGTATTGAAACAACTACCTAAAATTCTAAATCAAATGAAAAACATAATTTTAAGTACTAATAACAACTTGGCTCTACTCCAGGCTGAAGTTAATATAATGAAATCTGAGCAAGAAAAATTTAAAAAGGATGTAACTCGTGCTTTAAATATTGTTTCAAACAAATTTTCAAATATAGATAAAATAGAGGAAGACTTGAATATTTTAGATCAAGTTTTAGGTAAGAGAATTACTGAAATTGAAGATGAATTAGTTTTAACTCAGCAAATGTCAGCTAAAAGTTTAAAAGAAGTCTTAAAATTTAAAGAGCATTGGAAAATTTAGTAAGACTGTAATTTCTATTACAGTCTTACTAATTTTCATATAAAAAGAGTAAATGAAACTTCATTTACTCTTTTAAATTTATTTAATTTCCATAACACCTGTCACTTTTGAAGCTTCGTCCATATGGAATGTGCTTTGTTCTTCTTCATTATTGAAATATACATTGCCATCAATAGTCGTACCTTCTAATTTTACATTTTTTGCCTCAATATAAACATCACCTTTAATAGTTCCACCTTCTACTTTAGCATTTTCATCTTTAATAGTTAATTTAGGAACTGTTAAAGTGTAATCTGCAATTTTTTCATTACTATCATTAGACTTATATAGAGCAACTACTCTTGAAGTGTCAACCTTCTTATTATCTTTATCTGTCTTTTGAAAACCTGACTCTAAAACTATATCTTTAGAAGTTGCTACATCATTTTCTAAGATAACTATCCAACTTTCATTAACTGCTTTTAATAGTTTTGCTTCATCTGTTACCCTAGATGGTGCTGTTACTGTATCAACATTTCCACCATTCTTATCAGTTTCAGTTTTATTACTATCAGGATTACTTTCATTTGTATTATTAGTTCTCCCACAACCAACAGATAATAAAGTTATCACAGCTAAAGGTATTATTAATGCCTTAAATTTCATATTAAAAACCTCCTAAAATTTAATCATTAATAATTTTCCCATATTTAAATAAATTATTTATGATTTTACTTTTTTTCTATTAATTAAAAGAGTGCTAATAATAAACTTATTAGTCGCACAAATTTTATATATTAATCAAATGAAAAATAAAGTATTACCCTTTAATTTTAAATGAAAATTTACTCCATGGCTTAATGTAATCAAGTAAAAATACTTCCTCATCTATAACCTTACCTACTACATTAGTTTTCCCAGTATTTTTCATATCCTTTAAAGCTAATTGTAATTCTCCTGCATATCTAGTGTATAAATCTGTATCAATTAATATATTTCCTCTTTTTATATCTACTACATTGTATGGTGGAAAACTTTCACCTTTATACTTCACCCTACTTTGAGTGCTTCTTGCCATATATTCTGAAGAATCCCCTCTATTAAAATGAAATTCTTCTAAAACTATTTTTTTGTCTAAATCTCTTATTTCATTAATTAATTCAACTTCAAACTCTAACATTTCCTTATTAATTTTACTTAATGACTTAAGTTCTTCTTCAGATGCAAATGCATTTGCTATAATCACATCATCTATTAATCCAGTTGCAAATAAATGCTTCGCTTGAACTTCTATAGGTAAGTCTCTGTGCATTTCTAATGTACATAATCCTTCTGATACTGGCCAAGGTCCAAACTTTGCAGATGGAGAATTTACAAAAGCAGCCGTTCTTATACCTAATTCTTTAAATTGTTTACTTGAAGCTATAAAATTATCATAAGATAATCCTGTATAAATATGAGGATAGAAATTATGACATCCATATATATTATTTATGTTTGATTTATATGAAATTATGTTATCAACATACTTTGTACCATTACTAATATTAAGTTCAATTTTTAGTCCATACTCATTATAAGACATTACTGACTCTTCATAGCCACTGAACCCCATATCTAACCTTATGCCTGAAAGTCCCATATCCTTAAAAACTTTTAGATTTGAAATTGACGCATTTAGTTTATTGAATACCGTTGGGTCTATATCTGCAATGACCTCCATACTATTTTCATTAGCAACTTTTAATATGTCTTTAAATTCATTTACTACTTCATCTATATTCTTACTACTCGCTGATATTAAACATGTAAATATTCTTTCAAATCCATATTTAGCTGCTAACCTTATATAATCTTTTGTTTCCTCAACAGTTGAATTATTAGGATAAATCGAAATACCTAATCTACGCATTTTACATTCCCCCTCATTTTTTATTCTATTATATTACTTATTTATCATTGAAAGTGCCTGTTTTAAAACTTTCTCTCCATTCATTGTACCATAATCTAAAGTATTTATTACCTCAACAGGTATTCCTCTAGTCTCAAATCTGGTTTTCATCTTATTTAGTAAATACCTGACTTGTGGGGCTAACAATAATATATCTATTTCATTCTCATATTTCTTTAATTCAGCTTCACCTACAGTTTTTATAGAGCATTCTATTCCGTGTTCATCTGCAACCGATTGCATCTTTGTAACCAATAATGATGTAGACATTCCAGCTAAACAAACTAATAATATTCTACTCATTTTATTCCCTCCTATCTCTTGAATTAATTATTCTATATTTAATTTTAACATAGATTTATTTATTAATTCAATTTAGCATATATGTATATATTTTGCACTAATATAAATATGAATAAGAAGCTATATTTTATGTAGCATAAAATATAGCTTTCTAATAATTTATTTGTTTTTATGATGATTATAAATATAAAATGGAACACCTACTAACATTAATATAAATCCCCACATAACTATTTCTGCACCAGAACCATATATTGTCCACAATGCATATATAAATGCTAAAAGTGGTATTATACTTTTCTTAATAAATAGTTTTAAATTAATCTCTTTCTCATCTTTAAAAATAAGCATAATCTCAGCTGCAGCTGTTAATAAATAAACTGGTAAGAAAGTTAATGTTGCTAAAATTGTTATGAAAGTAAATGTTGATACCATACTTTTTTGGAAATTCATAATTAATAATATATTTACTAACACAGAACCAATAATTAATGAATTTGATGGAGTTTTATACTTTGGATGCAGTCTTCCGAATGCCTTCGGGAAAACTCCATCTTCTCCTGCCGCATAAGATACTCTAGCTGTAGATAAAAGCCAACCTATAGTTGTACCTAATATACAGATTACAACTGAAATAGCTAATGGCTTTCCTATTCCATTTCCAAGCACTTTTGTTAATATGTCAGTTAATGGTGCTGAACTTACTGCTAATTCATTATTAGACATAACACCCATGCTAGTTACACTAATTAATATATAAATTATTGCTGAAATTAATAGCCCATAAATTGTACTTTTCCTAATATTCTTTTCTGGATTTCTTATTTCGCCTGCTGTTACTGTTGCACTTTCTAAACCTACAAAAGCCCATAGTGTGGATGTAGCCGCAAGTGGGATAGTTTCAATTCCTTTTCCTTCTGGCATCAAAGGTAAAAAGTTTGAACTATCAAAATTAAGAAATGCTACTATTATAAATAGAGCAAAAAAGACTATTTTAAATACAGTTACAAAGGATTGAATTTTCCCAGCCTTCTTTACACCTACGATATTAATAAAAGTGAAAATCCACAAAATTGAACTTGTATAAATTATTGATATTGTTGGATTGTTTAAAGCAGGTATTATTGCAGAACTATAACTAGCTAAAGCTACAATTATTGCTGCATTTCCTATCCATGATCCATTCCAATATAGCCAAGCACTTAAGAATCCAGCGAATTCTCCAAATGCCTCCTTAACATATTGATAAGCTCCTCCTGTTGAAGGATATTTAGTTCCTAAATTTGCAAATGATATTGCTATTAATATGGATCCTAAAGTTGTTACTCCCCAAGCAATCATAGTGGAAAAAGGCCCAGAAACTTCTGCTAATGTAGCTGGTAACATAAATACACCTGAGCCTATCATATTTCCACATACAAGCATTGTTGCCATAAATAAGCTAATTTCTTTTTTCATTTGTTTTTCTTTCATCTTTATCTCCTAAATATGCTCTAAAAATTTTAAAACTTGTATTTATTAATAAGCTTAGAAATTCCATAGATATTTCTCCATAAATTTATTGTGACAGTTTTGCATAGATTTTATGCAAAACTGTCACATTACAAATATAATTAATATACTTTAGTAATATTTACTTTAAAATAAATCTATTGATTACTTAATTAATAATACTTTTAATTATTGAAACCTATATAAACTATATTGATTACAAAATCTAAGTTTATCAGAATTTATAGATTTGTCTATATTTATTTGATAATTAAATGTTTGCTTTAAAATTTCTAAGTCTTAGAGCATTTAATAATACAGAAACAGAACTTAAGCTCATTGCACCTGCTGCTATCATAGGATTTAGTAGCGGCCCACCAAAAATATGAAGTACACCCATTGCAACCGGTATTCCTAAAACATTATAAGCAAATGCCCAAAATAGATTTTGTTTTATATTTTTAATAGTTGATTTACTTAATTGTATTGCTTTTATAACATCTACTAAATCACTCTTCATTAATACTATATCTGCAGATTCTATTGCTACATCTGTTCCAGAACCTATGGCTATTCCTACATCAGCTTGAACTAATGCCGGAGCATCATTAATTCCATCACCAACCATAGCAACTCTCTTATTTTCACCTTGTAACTTCTTAACTTCATTTGCCTTATCTTCAGGTAAAACTTCTGCTAATACAATATCTATACCTACTTCTCTTGCAATTGCTCTTGCTGTTTTTTCATTGTCACCAGTTATCATAGCTACTTTTATTCCCATATTGTGAAGAGCCTCTATAGCTTTTTTACTATTTTCTTTAACTGTATCAGCAACAGCTACAATACCTTTAATCTGATTATCTATAGCTAAGAACATAGGAGTTTTTCCTTCTTCTGCTAACTTATTAGATTCTTCTTGTAGGTCTCCTAATTCTATTGCTCTTTCTATCATTAATTTTTTATTTCCTAAAGCAATAATATTGCCCTCTATTTTTACTTCTATACCATGACCAGGGATAGCTTTAAAATCTTCTATTTGCTTTAACTTAAGATTTTTCTCTTCAGCAGCCTTCACTATAGCTTCTCCTAATGGATGCTCAGAACCCTTTTCAGCACTTGCTGCTAATATAAGAATATCTGTTTCGCTTATATCTTTAGTAATTATATTAGTTACTTTAGGTTTCCCCTCGGTTATAGTTCCTGTTTTATCAAAGACTATAGTTTCAACTTTGTAGGCTGTTTCTAAAGCTTCTCCACCTTTTATAAGAACACCATTTTCTGCACCTTTACCTGTCCCTACCATAATTGCTGTAGGAGTTGCTAACCCTAAAGCGCATGGACATGCTATGACTAAAACTGCTATAAATATAGTTAGAGAGAAGACTGCTGATTCACCTGATAAATACCAAGCTAATGCTGCTATAATCGCTAATCCTATTACTGTTGGTACAAAATAAGCTGCTATTACATCTGCAAGTTTAGCAATTGGTGCTTTTGTGCCTTGAGCATCTTCTACTAATTTAATAATTTGTGCAAGTGCTGTATCATCGCCTACTTTAGTGGCTTTATATTTTATAAATCCTGTTTTATTTATACTTGCTCCAATTACCTTACTTCCTACACTCTTTTCTACTGGAATACTTTCTCCTGTAAGCATAGACTCATCTATTGATGTATTTCCTTCTATAACTTCTCCATCAACAGGTAATTTTTCTCCAGGCTTTACAATTACAATATCAAGTACTTTTACTTCTTCAATAGGAATAGTAAGTTCTTCATCATCCCTAATAATATTAGCAGTCTTAGGCGCTAGCCCCATAAGTTTCTTAATGGCTTCTGAAGTTTTACCCTTTGAAACTGCTTCTAAATATTTTCCTAAGGTTATTAATGCAAGTATTACTGCTGCTGATTCAAAATACAAATGCATTGCATAATCATGGTCTCCCATGTTTATCTTATATATAGCAAATAGCCCATAAATCACAGCTGCTGACGTCCCTATAGCTATTAAGGAATCCATATTAGGACTTAATTTAAATAAATTCTTAAAACCTATGACATAGAACTTATATCCTGCTATCATAACAGGTAAAGTCAATACAAGCTGAATTAATGCAAAATTTAATGGATTCATCATAGGATCTATAATGTCTGGCAAATGCATCCCTACCATATGGCCCATTGATATTATTAATAATGGAATTGTGAATATTATAGATAAAATAAATCTATACCAAAGCTTTTTATGCTCAGGAATCTTATTTGATTTACTATCCTTCTTTTCTTCTACTATTAATTTATACCCTGCTTTTTCTACTATACTTTTTAGTTCACTAATAGATATCTTATTTTCATCAAAAGTTATATTTAATTTTTCTGTTGCAAAATTTACTGATGAACTTACAACTCCATCTGCTTTTTTAGTAACCCTTTCAACCCTATTTGCACATGCTGAACAAGTCATCCCTTCAACCTTAAAGCTATAGTTCTTAGTGTTTTTTTCAACCCCATATCCTGCTTTTTCTATAGCCTTTTCAATATCAGAACTATTCAATTTATAGTTATCATATTTAACACTCAAAGTTTCTGTTGCAAAATTTACATTTGCCTTATCTACACCTTCAAGTTTATTTATTACTCTCTCAATCCTGCTTGCACATGCAGTGCATGTCATTCCTGATATCTTAACTTTATCTTCTTTCAAATTAACCCCTCCTAATCCACCCCCCAGGGGTGTGGTATAATGTTATTATACTATTATTATTTGCAATGTCAATAATATTCCTCATTAATATACAAATTATCTACTATAATAAATGAAAGGTAATAATATTCCAGTTAAGGTATTCTATTTTCAGATAAAATAAAAAAAGCCACCTAAAATAGGTGGCTATAATATGTCTATTTAACTGAATCTAAAACATCTTGAACAGCTTTTACATAAGTTCCAACTTTTATTGAAACTCCTGATACTGCATCAGTATTTCCATCATCGTTAGTTAATTTAACTTTTGAAAGATCAAAGTTATTTTCAACTATGAAAGCTTCTAATAATGCCATTTGTTCATGCCAATGTTTAGCTTCGCCTTCCTTCATTACATACTTACCTTCTTCAGAAGCTTTTTTCTTCATAGAACCATCTTCTTGTTTAACATCAACATTAACTGCAACTGGTTTTCCATGGTTAAATACAACTTTTGTAACTACCATATCTTGTTTCTTTCCACTTGGATCATATGGAGTTTCTGCTATTTTAGCTCCAGTGAATCCACTTTCTAATTCCTTACCTTCTTTAACTGCATCGATAACTTCTTTAACTGTATTAACATATGCACCAACCTTAATTGATACACCAGATACTGCATCTGTATTTCCTTCATCATTAGTTAATTTTACTTTAGAAGTATCAACTTTGTTTTCATTTAAGAAAGCTTCTAATAACTCCATTTGTTCTCCCCAGTTTTTAGCTTCGCCTTCTTTCATTACATAATTACCTTTTTTAGCTTCTTCTTTTTTCATTGTTCCATTTTCTTGACGAACATCTAGTGAAACCTTTACAGCTTCTCCATCCTTAAACTCAACTTCAGCTAGTACAACATCACCTTTTTTACCAGTTTCATCATACAATTTTTCATAAGTCTTTGTACCTGTGAATTTTTCACTTTGCTCTACATTAGATCCATTAGTATTTGTGCCTTCTTCATTCTTGCTTCCGCAACCAACTAATAAAGCAGTTGATAATAAACAAATTGCAATTATTTTTTTTGATTTCATAAAATTTCCCCCTAACTTTTAACTCAAAATAATTGTATAATTAGTTTGTACATTTTTCAATATGTTTGTTAATTAACAATCTATCTTGTTATGATAAATTATCTATCTTATATGCCATTTTTTGTTAAAATTTTAATAATATCTCACTTATTTTGATAATATCTCCATAAAACCATAAATTTATTATTAAAATACTATATTTCATGAAATCTACTAATTATTTTATCATTTTTTATCATATTACATTTTAATCGAATTACATACATATTATGCTATTTATTTAACATAATCTTTACTTAAATTTATTTTTGTAGAACTCATCTATATTATTTCTTATTGCATATATAGTGGCTTGTACTCTATCTTCTACATTTATTTTTTTAAAAATGTTTGTTATATAATTTTTTATAGTTTTTTCAGATAAAAATAGTTTGTCCGCAATTTCTTTATTTTTTAACCCTCTAGATATTTCATATAAAATACTTAATTCTCTATTCGTTAATAAATTTAGAGTATG
This sequence comes from Clostridium lamae, assembly GCF_033043255.1. Lineage (NCBI taxonomy): Bacteria > Bacillati > Bacillota > Clostridia > Eubacteriales > Clostridiaceae > Clostridium > Clostridium lamae. The sequence continues at coordinate 17,647 of NZ_JASCQJ010000003.1, forward strand.
ATTTTCTTTATTTATAAAAGTTCCTCCACGCTTATAATCAGAAAATATTACTTTTACTAAAGATTTATCTATATACTTATCCCCTAAAAATACAGTTCTAATTGCTGTTACAACCTCAGCTCCTGCTGATTCCTTTAATATGTATGCATCTGCACCAAGATCTATAGCTTCCATGATAGTATCTTTATCATCTTCTACTGTTAACATTACAATTTTAATATCCATATGAAAGTTTTTTAAAGTTCTTAAAGTATCCAACCCATTTTTTATGGGCATATTTATATCTAACAATACTACATCTGGATTCTTATTCTCTATATCATCTAAGAACTCTTTTCCATTATTATATTGACCAATTATCATCAAATCCTCTTCAAAGCTAATTATTCTATTTAGTCCTTCTCTTATTAAATCATGATCGTCTACTACCATAACATTAATTCTACTATTACTCATCTTTTTTCACCTTTCTATTATTGGGAGTTTTATTTTATACGCAGTTCCTTCGTTAGGAGAAGATTTTATTTCTATTCTTCCTCCTAAAGACTTTACCCTTTCATATATACCTAATAATCCATAACAATTTCCTTTTGTTTTAGTATTTGCTAAAGTTTCTTTAAGATTAAAACCAATACCATTATCTTTTACAAATATAAATATATATTCTTTTGTAAAATTAATTCTTAAGTCTACTATTTTTGCTTTAGAATGCTTTTTTATATTATTAAGTATTTCTTGTATTATTCTATATGCTGCTATTTGTATTATTTTATTTATATCGCCTTGAAATTCTTCAACTGAATAATTAATTTGTATATTATTCTCTGAAGATACAATACCAATCATCTCTTTAATTGCCTCCGTTAATCCCCTCTCCTCTATAGATAAAGGTCTTAAATCATAGATTATTCCTCTAACTTCTTTTAAGGCCATTTTTACATTTCCTTTTACATCATCAAGTTCTTTTATTCCCTTTTCTAAATCTTTTCTCACTACTACCTTACAAAAATCTATTCTCATCATTGCATTGGCAATATATTGAGCAGGACCATCATGTATTTCTCTTGCTATCCTTCTTCTTTCTATCTCTTGTTTTTCTAATATATTAATTTCATTTATCATTCTAGAATTTTTATTTTCTTCCTTTAATTCATCTAGAATATTTCCTTCTAAATATCCAAGTGCAATATTTATTTGATTAACAGCACTTTCTGCCTCTTCAATACTTGAATAATATCTCTTTAGTGATCTTTCTAATGCATCTCTTCTTGTTATCAGTTCCTTTTCTTCACTTTGTTTAGTAATATACTTAACCCTTATTTCTAAAGCTTGTTCATAAATACTTTTAAAGCCTTCTTGATCAGAATACAAAATATTCCTAGACTCTTCTACTAGTTTAATTCTCATAGATTTATCAACTTTTTCTAAATAGTCTACCTCTTCTATCACTTTATATAGCTTTATTTTAACTTCATTCAATTCAGTTTTTTTTCTTTGAAGTTCATCTCTCATTTTATCTGAAATATTAAAAATTTTACTTTTCCCTAAACTTATTTCTTCGATAACATTATTAACAATCTCTTTTATATTGTTATCAGAGTATTTCATTTTCGACATAGCCTCCTAACATTTTCTTCAAAAAATTTTAATTATTATAAAAATATCATAAATTTATGAAATAGTAAAATATTTATATATAAAAAAATGTACTTTATATATAGCTACAAAAGCATATAATATAAAGTACACATTATAACGATTTAAATTGCCCATTTTTTGTTTTTAGTAAATGATATATTTAACCATTTCTTCAAATCAAAATGATTTGTATTTTTATCAATAATCTCTCTTACTTTATCCATATCCTCGATTGATTTTATTTTAGATTCATTAGATATAATAAAGTCTATTTCAATTCTTAATTCTCTTCCTATCTTAGCTACTCTTGATATTGAATCTTCTAAGTTATATTCCTTTTCTATCTCTTTTACTAAAGTTTTTATATCATAATTTATCTCTTCATTTGCACTTGAGTAAATAAGTTCCTTAAAGGCCTCTATTATAGATGTTAATGGCATTCTTAAAAATATACATGAAGATAATATTACCATACCTGGATCAACATACTTTGAAATACTTGCTAATCCTATATACTTAAGTAATATTGAAACTAAGAATCCAACTAATACACCTATACTCAGCATAGCATCCATAAGCCATTGATTACTCTCTACCTTTACAATTTCTGAATTAAGATTTTTTGATGTTTTTTTCATATATAAATATACTAATGTGCATCCAACAGAAGATATCAAGGCATACCCTAAAGCAAAACCTTCTTCTACATTATTTCCACCATTCATAACTTGCTTAATTGCTGATAACATAGTTATTGAACACATTATTAAAAGAACTAAAGATTTTACAATAACTATTATAGGCTCTACATTACACTTTCCAAAAGGATATTTAATGATATCCTTCTTATTAATAAAATTAGTTGCTGTTATTGCAAATAAAGCTAGTCCCAAACTTATAAATGAGTATAGACCATCAAATTGAATCATTTCAGAATTTATAGCTCATCCCCATGCTATACCTAATATAGCGAAGAACAATCCACCAAAAGCTGAAAATTTAAGCATTTTGTTTTCCGCTTTCATAATATCACTCCTTAAATCACATTCTTAATAACAGTTTACTATTATGAACTCTTTTACTCAACTTATTAATATAATCTATTAAATCTATTAATATGGGTATTTGCCTTTTCTTTTATAATTATAAAAAGCATAAAAGTACCTTACATTCAATATATTAATACTTATATTTATATTATTTTACCGTAAATTTATTAATCTCTTCATTCATTCCATTTGTATTTTCACTAAGTTCTTCTCCTACATTAGCAATCCCTTGTGCCATTATACTTAATTCTTTTGAGAAGTTTTTGATTTCTTCAGAAGATCTAGAAATTCCATCTAATAAATCTCTTGATTTTTCTATAGCTTTTAAAATTATATTCTTTTCTTCTAAAACAGTATCCATTTCATTATTAACAATTACTATTTTCGGGAATAGTTCTACTAAACTATTTACTATTTCATTAAATGATACTATTGAATTATCTATTACTTCAAATTGATTAAATAATTTATTATTAACCACTAAAGATAAAGCTTGTGCTTCCTCACCTTCATAAATTACATTTCTCAAAATATTATTTATATCTAAAGATGAACTTTTAACTTCCTCTGCTAGCTTTCTTATTTCATTTGCTACTACTGTAAACCCCTTACCACTTTCTCCTACCCTAGCTGCTTCTATAGCAGCATTTAATGCTAATAAATTAGTTTGGTCTGCAATTGAATCTATAAAAGTAGTTATATCTTTAATTTTACTATGAGAATTATGTAACCCTTCAAGTTTTTGATTCATGGTAAGAGATGAATCTTGTATATCTCTCTTAGATGATTGTAGCTCTATTAAAGATTTGTTATTTAAATCTAATTTATTATTAATTGATAATAACAATTTATTTATTTCACTTACAGATATTTTTACTTCTTCAATTAATTTTCCAAACCCATATAATAGACTATTAATTCTTTTTGTGTCTTCATTTTGAATAAAAATATTTGAATCTACTTCCTGTATTATTGCTGTAACCTCTTCAGCAGCTGCTGCCATTTCTTTACTAGAGTCAGATAGAACCCCTATACTTTCAATTTCCTTGTCTGAAGAAATCATTATCTTATCTATCATTATAGATATTTTATCTTGTAGTTTATTTATATAGTTTGCTATTAAATTGATCTCATCATTCCCTTTAATATTAATCTTATTAGTTAAATTTCCTTCTGAAATTGTTACTAAGCTACTAATAATATCTTTGACCTTTTTATTAATAGACTTTGAAATTAATAAAGACATTATAGAATATGTAAGTAGTAATACTAATGATATTATTGAAAGTTGTAATAAAATTGTATTTCTTATCATGATTATATCGGTAATATCATTACTTATTTGTAGTACTGAAATTATTTCTCCATTAGAAGTTTTCATAGGATAATAAACATTAATACTTGTTTTATTTTTCTCTTTCATCTCAACAGAAATTATCTCACCATTAAATGCTTTATTAGCCTCGTTAGCTATTTTTATTTTTTTACCAAAGTTAAGAAGATTGCTTTCTGTATCAACTAGTATTTCACCTTCCCCATTGCTATCCTTAATTAGTATTGAAGCGTAATTAATATTTTCATTACTTTTCCCATTTATTAAATCCTTTTTTAATTTCTCATAATCATAGCTACCTGTAATTTTATTTTTCAAAACTACTTCTATATCTGCTGTTGATACGGCCCCCCTTACATTCTTGCCATGTGTCATTACGTTTTTTTCTATAGAACTTAATAAATTGTCAAAATTTAATGTGTTAATAGAAAGGAGTGCCCCCATAGCTATAACAGTTACTATAATGGTTGTTGTAAGTATCTTTCTACCTATACTTTTCGACTTAGTTTCTTCTTTCTTTCTCTTTTTCAACATCATATTTGCCCCCCATTAAAATAAATATATTCTATAATTGTAATTATTTGCAAACATCTTGTAAATAAAAACATTTTATAAATAAAAAAAATATATAATATTATAGCATTTTTTACCATTTTTCATTGAAAAATTTGTCCATTCGAGTTAAACTATATATGTATGTATTATTTAAATAATAAAAGGAAGTTGGTACTTATGGAAAATAATAATCTTAACACTGAAACACCAAAGGAAGTGGTAGAAGGTAAAAAGAAAAGTACAATTTTCAAATCGAAGTTCTTTAAAATTATACTTATAGTTTGTTTAATCTTGTCTATTGGTATAGGCTATTGGTTTTTTAGGAATGGTAATTTAATTAATAGTTATAGTGATAAAGTTTATCCAGGAGCCTATATATTAAATAAAGATTTATCCGGATTAAATAGTGAAGATTTACACAATACTCTTGTTGCTTTACTTAATGATATAAGTAATAAAGAAATATCTGTAACTGCAAAAGATCAAAAGTTCAATATTTCTTATAAAGATTTAGATGCTAATATAAACTACAATGAGCTAGAAGAAGAAATCTTAAGCTTCGGTAAAAATGAGGGGTTCTTTAATAAACTTAACTTAATAAAAAAACCTACTAATAGAGAATATGAATTCGAAGTTCTTTTCAATGAAGAGAATTTAACTAATTTTGTATCTAATATATCAACTACAGTAGATGTTTTACCTATTGATGCTTCTATTAGTATTAATGGAGGAGTTAGTATTTCAAATGATTCAACAGGACTTAAATTAAATTCATCTGAATTGCTTGAAAATATTAAAAGTAAAATTAAAGATATGAAGGCTCCTAATATTGTAGAAGTTACTGGAAATATAGAGGTTGTAGAAGCAAACATAAAAGCCAGTACTTTGGCAACTGTTAACAATAAAATTTCTACTTTTACAACACATTATACCGTTGGTCCAAGTGGGACAAATCTTCAATTAGCTGCTAGAAACATTGACAATACTTTAGTTATGCCAGGTGAGGTATTTTCAACTGAGAAGGGTATTGGTCCAACAACTATAGAAAATGGTTTTGTTGAAGCTAACACTTATGTTGGTGGTGAAGTAGTTCCTGGTGTTGGTGGTGGTGTTTGTCAAGTTGCTTCAACTTTATACAACAGTATATTAAGAGCCGGTATAATACCTACTGAAAGACTTAATCATATGATGAAAGTTTCTTATGTTCCTATTGGCCTAGATGCAACATTAGCTGATAATCTTATAGACTTAAAATTTGTTAATGATTTTGACTATCCTATAGTAATAAATTCATATGCAGGTAATGGCACTTTAACTATAGAATTATGGTCTAATGATACTGTTAAAAACGGTATTACATATGAACCTGTTTCTGTACCTTTAGGTCCGTTAAGTGCAGATGCTTATTTATATGGATATAATTCAAATGGTGAACTAGTCTTTAATCAATATCTAGATAGAAGTACTTACCAACCACTTCCAAACAATTAGTAAAAAAAGATAATTTGCAGCTGCAAATTATCTTTTTTTATTACTCTCCTAACATTCCAGCTAGATACCCAGTTGAAAAAGCCATTTGTAGATTATATCCACCAGTTTCAGCGTCTATATCTATGACTTCTCCTGCAAAAAATAAATTATTAATTATTTTAGATTCCATAGTGGAAGAATTTATTTCTTTTACGCTAACCCCACCACTTGTAACCATAGCGGCTTTTATAGTAATAGTATCTTCTATTGTTAGCTTCATTTCTTTAATATATTCTATTAATTTTAATTCATCTTCTTTTTTTAACTCTGCAGTTTTTACTTCAGTTAAGTTTAAAATATTTAATATCTCTTTTATAAAATTTTGAGGTAAATACTCTTTTAAATTATTTAATATGCTTTTATTATTACTTCTTATTATATTAGATATTTCTTCTTTCGATAGATCAGGTAAGAAATCTATTTTTATATCAACTTCTCTATCTTTTAATATTTTATTTATGTAAGAAGAAAACTTTAATACACCTGGACCTGATATTCCAAAATGTGTGAAAATCATATCTCCTTGTCTTTGAATTTTTTTCTTTTTTATTGTAGTGCTTATTACTACTTCTTTCATAGCTATACCTTGAAGATTCTTAACAAAACCATCTTTAGTAACTAAAGGTATTAACGCTGGATAAAAATTATTTATAGTATGACCATGTTTATCAAGTATTTCAAACATACTCCCATCAGAGCCTGTTGTAGGGTGACTCTTTCCACCTGTTGTAATTATAACCTTATCAGCTAAAATATCATTTCCCTCTTCAGTTACTATACCTTTAATTGTATTTTCTTCTATTATTAAATCTGCAACCTTAGTATTATAAAAAACTCTTATATCATTTTTCATAAGATCTCTTTTAAATATTTCAATTACTTCATCTGCCTTATCACTTTTAGTAAATACTTTTTGATCATATTCAACCTTATACTCCAAGCCCTTACTAGAAAAATACTCTAATAAATTTGTATTAGAAAAAGTATAAAGTGCACTATATAAAAACTTTTTATTAGTAACTATTTTATCAAAAAACTCTTCTATATCTCTATTATTGGTGATATTACATCTTCCCCCACCAGTAAGCTTTAACTTCTTACCTATTTCGTTATTTCTTTCAATTAAAATAACCTCATTATTTTTCGAAGCTGAAAGTGCAGCCATAATTCCTGCCGGTCCAGCTCCAACTACTATAACCTTTGACATATCGTTTCTCCTTAATTTTATCTAAATCTTTGAAATCTATTATATACTAAAAATAAAAAGAGTGAAATATAATATTCCTTCTAGTGTTTTTATAAAAACTAAAAATACTATATTTCACACAACATATTTGTTTTAACTTTTTAATTTATCCTTTGAAATATTAAATGCAAATTTCCATAATAATAAGTCAACTATAATTAAACAGATTAAGTATATAAATATTAATAATATATTTTTACTAATCAAAAAGTGAATAGCAAGAAGCATAATAATACCCCCAAAAGAAACCATTAAAGCCAACATACTTTCTCCAGTATTAGTTGCCTCAAACTTTTTCGAAAATGGAAACTCCTTCTTAAAAACTCCAAAATTTATTATCATTAATAATATAAAAACTAAAAATGCTACAATTAAATGAATAATCACTTTAGGTCCAAATATGAAAGTAAATATAATAGAAATAATTATATACGGTCCTAACATAAGTTTATATAAAGCACCTTTTATTACACCTCTAAATATTGATGATGTATTTCTTATTGGTGCAACTTCATATATCCATGCACCTAAATATTTTTCTGAATATCTAAGCATAACAATAATATTAGGAATAACTAGTGCAAATGCATATATAGATAAATAAAATCTTGAGTTTCTTAAGCCTTCGAATATTTCACTTCCATTACTACTTACCCCAGGAAAAAGAAAAATTAATGGTAAAACTATTCCTAAAGCTAAATTTGGATAAATCTTAAGCTTAAATTCTCTTTCTGAATTCATAATACCAAGAGAAAAATTGAAAAATGCTCTTTCTGTATTATCATTACAAAATATATTATTAATTTGTATCCATAACTTATTTTTTTCTTTTACTTTATCTTCATTATTATTTAACTTTTGAAGATTCCTCTCAAAGGATGGTATTAGTTTTATATAAATAATAATAGATGCTATTGGAACAGTTATAGCTAAAACACACATTATTATCTTTAATAATGTAATTCCCTCTCCTGAAATAATAGATAATGGTGCTGAAAACCACATTGGTGGTATTAATAAATGCCATAACTTTTCATTATAAGTAATATTAAAAGTATCGATAACTCCAAAGAATCTTGGGACTATTTGATAAAGCACTACCATAAAGATACTTAATGCAATTTGTACATAATTAATTATATCTTTAAGCTTTTCCCCATCAAAGAATTTTAACACTAAAAGATAAGCTAAAGCAGTTATAATTATCATAAATATGTCTAATAATATAATCTCTAATAAGAAGATCAAACTATATCCTACTCCATATTTAAAAGATATTATAAAAGAAACCCCTACTAAAGCTAATGTCAAATAAAGCATATAAATAAAAACGTGAGTTATTTTTGCAGCATTTATAGTTTTACTATCAACACCCTTGGTATATAATATATTTTTATCTCTTACATCTAATATTACATAAGAAAAATCTGAAATAAAAACCATTAAAACCATAAACATAATTGCTGTAAAATACACTGTCATTATATACATTTTATTAATATTAAATATAAGCATAAGACCTATAAAGGTTCCCAAAAAAGCATACATAATTAGTGCTTTGTAAAATTCATTAGAATCTTTCTTACTTTTTCTAGTATCATTAAAAACAGTTGCTTTTCTTCTTCCATCCATAGTTAATTTTATATTTAATATTAATCTAAACATATCATAATCCACACCAGCTTTTTTATATAGAAAAGATAGCTTGTCTACGATTTTCAAAACCTTAAATTCTTTCATGACTATACCTCTTTAACTATTGAAATAAAACTTTCAGCAAGTTCTTTATACTCATGAAAACCAGTAACTTCATTGAATATATTTTCAAGAGAACTTTCTTTATAACTGTTTTTTAGTTCTTCAAAATTACCATCAGCAACTATTTCACCATTATTTATTAAAATAATCCTATCACTTATTTTTTCTACTACCTCCATGATATGTGATGAGTAGAATACAGTCTTCCCTTCATTTGCAAGATGTGCTAATATCTCTTTTATAATCATTACACTATTGGCATCTAACCCACTTAGCGGTTCATCTAAAAATAGAACTTCTGGATTGTGAATTAAACTAGATATTAAAATAAGTTTTTGCTTCATTCCTTTAGAATAAGATGAAATTCTCTTCCCATATGCATCTAAGATACCTAAAATCTCCATTAATTTTTTCGCCTTTTCATCTGCTCTATCATAGTCCATACCATAAAGTTGTCCAACAAATGTCAAATATTCCTTTCCAGTTAAACTATCATAAATTTCTGGCACTTCAGGTACATATCCTATTCTTTTCTTATAACTTTCATCACTTTTTGATATTTCTTCTCCAAAAACTTTTATTTCTCCTGTATAACCTTTAAGTAATCCTAGTATTAATTTTACAGTTGTACTTTTCCCTGCTCCATTAGGTCCAATATATCCTATAATGCTCCCCTTATTAACTTTTAAATTAATACCTTTCAAAACCTCTTTATCTGCAAAGCTTTTTCTTAAATCAATTAACTCTAATACCGTAGTATTATCCATATTATCACCCCTTATATAATTTTACCCAATATATACCAAATTGTAAATTTATAATTTAGCTCTATTATTTTTTTCGTCATATAAATTATATGTTAGTATAAAGTTTCTTTTCATTATTAATAGGTCTTCCATATCATTTAAAAATTGTAATAACTGTGCCCTATTTTCAAACTCTTCTCTAGTTTTAGGCAATGCCATTTTTCTAAACCCTAACTTCAGTAATTTTAGTTCTTCTAAAAGTTCTCTGCAATCATTTTTATCTTTGATTTGATCAGCAACATTTTTAGTAAATTTTGATATCATATGAGTTTGTTCAAAGGACATATAAAATCTTTTGAAATGTGATCTTAATTTTTTAATTATTTCAAACTGATTTTTTCTCATATTCATATAATCTACATAATAGTAGTTACCTTTAAAAAAATTATTATTATAAATCTTATATGCCCTTTCTAAACTTTCATTTAACCTATTTTCTATATCTCTAATAATTATTTCTTCATCCATATCCACAGTGTAAGTCAATAAGGACTTAGACATTTTAGTTAATATAAGTCTATAGCTTTTTTCTATATACTCCTTATCCTTCTCAAATTCGTGATTTAGTGAAGGCATATATAAATTTGCTATAGAAGCTACCCCAACTCCAATTATCATTATTAAAAGCTCATTTATTATTAATTGTTGTGATATTTCGTTTGCTACTAGTATATGAGTAGATAAAACTACAGCTGGTACCATGCCTTCTGATATATTAAATTTCGATGTGAAAGGTATAAATATTAATAGAAATAATGCAAATGTTATAGGATTTTGTCCAATGAATTTATATATTACCAACGATAGAAAGATAGCTATTGTACATGCTATAATTCTATTTTTACCAACTATTAATGCCTTTTTTCTAGTGTCTTGAATACTTAAGATGGCAATAACAGCTGCTACAGTTGAAAACTCTAAATTTATAAAATTTGCTAAGACTAAGGCAATTGTAGCCGATATAGACATTTTAAATGCTAAATTATATATATATTTCAAACAATCCCCTCCCTATTAAAATTTTCTTTTAGCATAACCACATCTTTTGCAAAGATCTTCTACTGCACGTCTTTGTGAAAATCCATCATATATATCTCTAGCTCTTTTTGAATTAATTATATCTTCAAGATTTTCTTTAAATATATTTCCTAAAGGTATTTTCCCCTCGCTATCTAAACAACAAGGTACTACAGTACCATCTAATAAAATTCCTATTTGATCTCTTAATCCATGACAGAAAACTTCTTCACTTATTAGTGAAATAGTAGAATCAGGCCAGTTAAACTTTTCAGCCATATTTAAGTAAACTCTATCCTTTAGTTTAATTCCCCTTTTATCTAATAAAGCATCCTTTATTGAAAATTCAACTTTTAGCTTTTTTTCAATCATTTTCAATATATCTAAATTCAAATTATTATTTGCTTTTAATTCTTCAGTATCAATATTCCACAATCTTAGAGAGCATATAATTTCAGTTTTTTCATTTGCTTCCTCAATGAATTGCAAAATGTCATTTATATAATCATTAAAACTTATATTATTTTCATTTGCCTCAAAACTATGAAGTGAGATATTTATTTGCCTAACTCCAGCAGAATTAATTAGTATATCTTTTACCTTATTTATTAAAGTTCCATTAGTAGTTATATTTACATTTATATTTGCTCCTTTTGCTATCTTAATAAAACTTTCTAAATTCTTATTTAAAAACGGCTCCCCCATTAAGTGAAGATATATATGATTTGTGTACCCTTCTACCTTATCTATTATTTCTTTAAAAGATTCTATATTCATAAATCCTAGCTCTCTACTAGTCTTAGGACAAAAATTACAGCTTAAATTACATATGTTGGTTGTTTCTATATATATTTTTTTAAATCTTGGCATTACTAATCTCCTTTTTTCTTTTATAAAATTAATTTATCATATTCTTTTCATTCTTCCAATATATTTAATATTATGATGTATAGATAAATAAAATAATAGATAAGGATGTGAAACAGATTTGGATCCATACAAAGTTTTAGGAGTTTCTCCAACAGCTTCTAAAGATGAAATAAAAAAAGCTTATAAAAACATATTAGAAGAATATGCATTAGGTAATTCTTCTATTGATTCTAGGCCTTTAGCTGAAGGTGTTATTAACGATGCTAACATGGCATATGATGTTTTAGTTAATGGAGCCTTCTATAAAGAAATTAGATCCTATATTGATAATAACAATATTGCAATAGCAGAAAGTAAGTTGAATCTATTAGATTTGAAAACCTCAGCAGAATGGAACTACTTAATGGGATTTGTTTACTTCAAAAAAGGTTGGTTTGATATTGGAATTCAGCATATACTTAAAGCAATTGAGCTAGATCCATCAAATAATGAATATTCTAGTACTTTGACAACACTTAGGAATAGATCCGGTGAAATTATTAATTATTATCAAAAAAATAATAATCAAAATCCTTCACAAAACAACAATCAAAACAATTCACAAAATAATATGAATATGTGTGGTGGAGGTAATAATATGGGCGGTGGAGGCGGTGGCCTCTGTTAATCAGAAGCTGTTACAAAATATTTATAGTAATTTTGTAACAGCACCAAATTAAAAGTGTAGAATGCAAAATATAGAATTATTAATATAATTTGTTCTAAATTACTAAAAATATATAAACAAAAAAAACTCCTTAAGGAGTTTTTACATAAATTTTGCATTTTACATTATTCAATTTTCATTAGTCAATAGATTAGTATACTTAAATATAGAATTACTCCAATTGAGTTATTAATCTCCTCATTACATCCTTTAGCTTTCCTTCTCCTACTTCTTCATTAACTCCTGCAATTACTACTCTTATATCATTTTCTGATAAATCCCATTTATAAGCTTTCACATCTATTATAGACTCTTCTGGTAATAATTCTTCCATATCTGTAGCTAGTTCTTCGCTTAAGCTCATATATTCATCAAATAATTCATCTTCATTTAAATCGTCTATATTATAGTCATCACGAATGATTTCATTTAAAATATCTATGGATACACTTAGGTTATATGCAAAGGTGTCTTCTCTCTTAGTTCCTTTACTCATATCCTTTAACACTTTAAATTCAGAGTTTTTTTCTATTTTTTCTTTTATTTCTTCAGTATCAACTACTTTTCTTCCAAAAGCTATATACATAATTACCTCCACTTTATAATTTCAAACTATTTTCTATAGATTCCTTAATTAATATCTTTAGTTTAGTTAATGAAATATCCATTACAAATATAAATAATAACACAGATACAATTATTATAATAGTAAGATTTAAAAATCTATTTATTAAACTTGCAACTAATTGATGTATAAATTCTGAAATAACGATTATATAATCATTGCCTATACCAATTTGTTTATGAAAAAGTAAAATTCTCTTAATTGCTAGAAATATATCTTTGTAATATAATATATTTATTATAATATTAAGAGGTGTTAATATGAAATTTTTACATGGAATATATGGTATTGATTTATTATCTTTAGTTTTATTATTAGTAGCTTCACTATTTAATATCTCAAGATATACAAATTTTATAGGATTTGCTCTAGTAATAATATCGTTATTAAGAATTTTTTCAAGAAACATTGCTAAGAGACAAGCTGAAAATAATTCTTTAATTACTTTTCTAAATAAACCTTTATCTAAGTTAGGAGTACGAATCCCATACAATAGTCAACCAATTGATTTTACTAGTTTTTCATATTCATTTAGAATAATTAAAAGTAAACTTAATGAAATGAAAAATTATAAAATCACTAAATGTCCACAATGTGGTCAAAAACTAAGACTACCAAGAAAAAAAGGCAAAATAGTTGTAACTTGCAAGCGTTGCTTACATAAATTTGATTTTAGAACTTAAAATATACATTGAGCTATATTAAATAGTTCAAAATTAATAATGTAAAATGTAGAATTACTGAAAACATATTAGTTCAAGAAACTCCGAAAGGAGTTTCTTCTTTAATTTCTTCATTTTTTCATTTCTTCATTTTTTCATTTCTTCATTTTTTCATTACTCTTATATAATATCTACTCCTCTTGATGCAACATATATTTCAAACCATTAACCTCCAGTAACCATGAATTATTATAGAAAACTCTAGGTCATCTCCCAACTTAACAGTATCCAAATTTGTACCTCCTATATTTATCAATAAATAAGTTAATTATGACATATACGAATATTCTTATTCAGCTTATAAATATTGAAAATGGTTAAACTTTCCTTAATGTATTTGCTTAATTCTGAGCAAAATATACTAGGTCTAAATAAAGGAGGTCAAATAAATGTCAAATTCTAACAAAGATAAACTCACCTTATCAGCACTTATATTAATGATTTTCACATCAGTATTCGGCTTTAATAATATTCCAAGAGCCTTTTATTTAATGGGTTATTCGGCAATTCCATGGTACATATTTTCAGCAATATTTTTCTTTCTTCCTTATGCCTTTATGATGGCAGAATTCGGTGCTGCTTTTAGAAAGGAAAAGGGGGGGATCTATACTTGGATGGATAAATCTATCGGACCAAGATATGCATTTGTAGGAACCTTTATGTGGTATAGTTCCTATTTAATATGGATGGTTAATGTATCTTCTTCTATTTGGGTTCCATTTTCAAATTTGATATTTGGAACTGATACTACATCAACTTGGTCTATATTAGGCCTTAATGCACCTAGAACCTTAGGTATATTGGGTTCAATTTTTGTAATTTTAATTACATTTATATCTTCAAAAGGATTAAAAAGTATTGCAAAAGTTGCTTCTATTGGAGGAATATTTGTTACTAGTGCTAATTTAGTCTTACTAATAGGAGGATTAATAGTTTTGGTAGCAAATAAATTTAAACTAGCGGAGCCTATAGATATAAAAGCTTTTACTGTATCTCCAAATCCATTTTATCAAACTCCACTTGGCATATTAGGTTTTTTAGTATTTGCTTTATTTGCATATGGTGGATTAGAAGTTGTTGGTGGATTAGTTGATTCTACGGAAGATCCAGAAAAGACATTTCCTAAAGGTGTAAAGATTGCAGCTATAGTCATCGGAATTGGTTATTCTCTTGCAATTCTATTTGAAGGCTTTTTCATCAATTGGAATGAAGTATTAAAAGGTGAAGAGGTCAATATGGCAAATGTGTCTTATATAGTGATTAAGAACCTTGGAATAGAGATTGGAAAATCACTTAACCTATCTCAAAATACTATTATGTTTTTAGGCTCCTTATTTGCCAGATATATTGGTCTTGCAATGTTCTTAGCTCTACTTGGTGCTTTTTTCACATTGGCATTTTCCCCTCTTAAGCAATTAATTGAAGGAACTCCATCTGAAATATGGCCAAAATCTTGGACCATGAAAGATAAAAATAATATGCATAAAAATGCTATGTGGGTTCAATGCACTATTGTAGTTGCTATTATTCTAATTTCTTCTTTTGGTGGTAAAAGTGCTAGTGTATTTTTGAATTATCTCGTATTAATGGGAAATGTAGCAATGACAATACCTTATATGTTCTTATCCTTTTCTTTTATCAACTTTAAAAAGAAAAAAGATATAGAAAAACCATTTGAAATCTATAAGAGTACCACCTTTGCTACTGCTGCTGCTATAATAGTTACTTTAACTGTAGGCTTTGCAAATATATTTACAATTTTACAGCCAGCATTAGAAACTAAAGATTATGTATCTACATTATTTCAAATTGCTGGACCAATAATTTTTGGCATTATAGCAATTGTTTTATATTCATCTTATGAAAAGAAAATTTCTAAATAAAACAAAGAGGAAGATAAAATTTAGCTATCTTCCTCTTTATACTACTTTTATTTATTTTTGTGTTGTAATATTTATAGTATTACCATCAGATGTAACTGTAATTTGGCCTTGCTTATCAGTTCTATAAGTTTCAATTCCCAATTTGTTAATTACATCTAAAGTTTCTCTATGTGGATGCCCATAAGAATTATCTACTCCACAACTAATTATTCCATACTGTGGCGAAATTGCTTCTATAAAATCTGCAGAAGAAGAGGTACTTGACCCATGATGACCAAACTTAATAACATCTGCATTCAATTCATCAGAATATTTTTTAGCAACTTCTGTCTCAACTTCCTTTTCAGCATCACCTGTGAAAAGAAAAGTTTTATTTCCATAAGTTAATTTCATAATAGGTGAATAATTATTTAAATTATCATAAGTATCTTCTATAGGAGAATACGTTTCAAATTTAGCTCCTTCTCCTAAATCAATACTTGTTCCTTCCTTTATCACCTTAGCCTTCAACCCCTCATTACTTACTGCTTTCATCATATTTTCAAAGGTTTTTGTAGTATGTGTTACTTTTGGCATATAAAAACTTTTAACTTCATACTTCTCAAAAACTTTTGTCATACCTCCAATATGATCTTCATGTGGATGTGTTGCTATAACTATTTCAAAATCATCTATATTTTTATCCTCTAATTGCTCCATTAGCTTGTCAGAATCACTACTAGGTCCAGCATCTATAAGAATATCAAAATCATTTACCCTTATATATGCTGCATCTCCTTGTCCAACATCTAAATAAGAGATTTGTATGTTACCACTTGGTGTTCCTATATTATTTTCTAAAATATCTTCACCAAAAAAAGCAGAAAATATTACAATAATTGCAAATACAATTATAGTAATTAACTGGGCTTTTTTATTTCCTTTATGCCTTTTCATACTTTTTACAAAAGCATTTTTTATATCCTTTTCTTTCGTCAAAATTTACTCCCCCTACTTTATTTATGGATTATTATATTATATTTACTAGTTCCAAAAATGTCAAAAGGCACTACATTTTGTCCTGCAGTGCCCCATAGTCATAGTCAAATAAAAAATAATAAATAACTTGTGACTATAAACCTATTATTTGTGGCTAATAGTATTTTTATTCATATCTATTTTTACTTTATTATTTCTAAATAATGTCTTTGTAAGTGTTGAAACTAATATAATTCCAAGTGCTAATGCTCCTGCTGATGCCATAGTTTCTAACCCAATTTCTAATGACTTCATAATATCGCCAGTTATTGCTTCGACCATAGTATAATACATACCGCCTCCAGGAACTAAAGGAATTAAAGCTGCAATAACAAATGTTGTTACAGGCGTCTTTAGTATTCTAGCAAATATTTCTGAATATATACTAAGGGCTAGTGAGGCAAAAAATAATGATGTTATATCAGAACATCCTAAAATTAAAGCAAATTTATATACAAACCATCCTAATGCACCACATAAAGCTGCAAAAACCAAATTTTTCTCTTTTATATTAAAAACTATTCCAAATGCAAATGCTGCTATAAAAGCAGCTATAACTTCTATTAACATTTACACTCCTCCAAAGATACTAATCCAGAAGCTTAAAACAACACCAGTTCCAATAGCTACTGCAATAGCTGTTAAAAATGCCTCCGCACCTCTTGCAAGCCCAGATACTAAATCTCCTGCAACTGTATCTCTTATGGCATTTGTAATTGATAGCCCTGGAACTAAAAGCATTATAGACCCTATAATAACCTTGTCCATATCATTAGCTAAATTAATTTTTATAGATATTATAGCCAATAGAGCTAAAATACCTGCTGATATGCTTGTATTAAAGAATGAATTTATTCCAATATTATCACATTTTATAGAAACATATTTTACTGCTAGTCCTATTAAAAATGCTGCAACAGCATCCATAAAAGAACCTCCAAATAAAAATACAAATCCAAATGCCCCTATTGCTGAGAATAAAATAGTTGTCTTATTTGAGTACCTTTTTTCATTATCAATTTCATTAAGTTTCTTTTTTAATTCTTCTAATGTAATATTTTCCTTATTTATATTTCTGGCTAAATCATTTACTTTATGAATTTTCTGTAGGTTTACTGACCTATTTGAAATTCTTTCTACTAAAGATTTTATAGAACCGTTATGTGATACAGAAGATATTATTACAGTTGGGGTTGCATAACTGCTTGAAGATTCCACGCCTAAAGATGTACAAATTCTATTCATAGTTTCTTCTACTCTATATGCCTCTGCACCACTCTCTAACATTATTTTTCCTGCATAGCTAGCGACTTCAAGTATTTCATTTATCTCCATATTACTTCCCCTCTTCTAATTTTTAACCTCATATATTATACAACCCTATATTTCTAATGTCTATATTGATTTTATTCAAATTATTAAATAATATAAATTGATATTAATCAATGTAACTGAATAATAGTAATATAAAAGAAAAACTCCTAATGGAGTTTTCAAAATTAATTATATACTTTTAAGAATATTATCTATATCTTCTACTGATGCATTTCTAATTGTAAAAATCATATCTTCATCAATTCTAAGCTTACACTCATTATTATTAATCTTTACTTTATTTAAGCTAAGCCCTGAATTACCGAATTCTCTATATTTAGTTGGTGCTAAATCTATGTTAAATGAACCACCCTTTGCTCCAGTTATCTTAAGTGAACTTCCTTCATATCCAGTATCCTTTATTTTTAAAGTAATAATATTATTACCTTTTAATACTACTCTATTTTCTGGTACTGATACTACTTGAGCTGCTCCAGTTATAGTCATCCATCCACCACTTAGTTTTAATTTAGTTAATACATCTACATTATATGTGCTTGTAACCTTAGATAATAATTGTCCAAGCTCATAAATATTTAATTCATATTTCATTACTTTCTTCCTCACTGTATAAATAAATTCAATTAATTATACTATAATCAATAATTATTATCCATATATTCTTTATTTATATAGCTGATAAATTTACTAATATTATTTTCTCTACCATAATCTTCGTATTGATGATATGTTAAATAAAGATGTTTTTTTGCCCTTGTTAATGCTACATAAAAAGTTCTCATTTCTTCTTCAATATTATTTGATTTTAATGACATATAGGATGGGAATACCCCCTCTTGTAAACCGCATATAAACACAGTATCAAATTCTAATCCTTTAGCTTGATGAACTGTGATAATAGGTATTCTTTTTTTATTAGTCCTATTTACAATTAGGCTTTCTAATTCTCCATTAGATAGTCCAGTTATTCTAATAATATCTAATAAAGAATCTCTATTACTTTTGCCTTTATCATCTAGTTCCTTAACTAATACGTAGAAATCCCTTAGCCTTTCCATTTTTTCATTTGCTTCTTTTTCAAGTTCACTACTTCTACCACTATATAAAGTTTGTATATTAAAGCCTTTAATTATATCAACTATTATATCTTGTGGTCTTTTATCTTTTGCTCTTTCAAATAATTGATTTAAAGCAGTATTAATTTTATTAAATGACTTTATATGTTTACTAATTAAGCTAATTCTTTTGAAAGATGTTGGCATTAAATCTTCATTTATAGCTCTAACTAATAAATCTTTAGTTGCTAATATATCATCCATAGCATCATGGCTTGGTTTATTCTTTGTATTAAATACAGTACTTAAGGTTTCTAATTTATAATTTTGTAATTTAGTATGAAATCTCCTATATATATCCAAGGTATCATAGAAAGTTCTAAACTTAGGTCCACCCATATAATTTCTATTAAGTTCACTTGTTAATATATTTATATCATATTGTACATTGTGACCAACAATAACTGAATCCCTAGAAAACTCTATAAATTCTGCTAATACCTTTTTCTTATCTTCTCCATTTACTCTTAAAAAATCATCACTAAATCCATGTACCTTAAATGAACTTTCTACTGATTTTTTATTCTTTAAAAATTTTTCAAAGCTTTCTATTACTTCCCCTTTTGAATTAATCTTTATAGCTGCAATCTGAATTATTTCATCTTCAGTTACATCTGTTCCTGTACTTTCAACATCAAATACTATTACATTATCTTTTTGAAATTCTTCAATCAACAAAGAATAATTTTCTCCATATACTTTTGCATTTTCATCAATAAAGTCTGTAAGTGATATCCCTACTTCTTTATATTCTTTAGATTCAATAGCTTTTAAAGTTGATTCACCTATACCAGTAGGTAATCTTTTTACTATTCTTTTCAAACTGACATTATCATATCTATTAGCAATAAGCTTTAAAAAGGCTATTATATCCTTTATTTCCTGCCTTCTAAAAAACTTAAATTGATCAACTAATATAAATTCAAAATTAGCTCCTTCATAGCCTATAATATTTCCTAATTCTCTACTTAAGCTTATATTATAATTGTTATCCCTACTTAATATACAAATTTTAGAAAGATCTTCTCCTTTTCTCTCTAGATTTCTTATTTCCTCAAAGATAAATCTTGCTTCTTCTCTTAAAGTATTACTTTTCTTTAATTTGATTTTTTGACCCTCTACTTCAGTAATAGATGTAATCTTTTCCTTATATATAGCTGAATACTTCTTATTAAAAGCATTTTCTAAAAAGCTTAGAGAGCCATCAGTAATTTGTTTTGTAGATCTATAATTTTTAGTAAAAATAACTTCCAATGGAGAATATTCTTTTTTTAATAAATCTAATATCTTTTCTGGTTCTGAACCTCGCCACCCGTAAATTGTTTGGAACATATCTCCACAAAGTAAAATATTATTATCTCCAAATATTTTTTTAATAATTGAATATTCTAAAGTGCTGGTATCTTGTACTTCATCTATATTAATATATTTAAATTTACCTTTTAAAGCTTCTACTAAATTTTCATCTGTCATTAGTTCCTTTGCTTTTGTTGTTAAATCTGCAAAATCCAATCCATGATTGTTATATAGCAAAGAATTATAAAGTGTTACAAGCTCTCCACCTTTATTTTCTAGATATTCTCGCATTTTTAAATCTTGATTTCCTTTATTACTACAAATAGATTTAATCCTTTCACCATGAAATTTAAATAGATAATTAACAACTTCATTATAATTCTTAATTACATCTTTTTCTTTTAAATTCATCCTAGCTTTTTCTATTTTAACTAGTTCTATAAATTGCTGAAGCTTATTTATCGGGTAATTATAAAAATTACATTCTTTAATTATTTCTTTGCAATCTTCTTCATCAAATACTAGAAAATCAGTAAATATATCTGTTCTTTTTTTAGCTTCACTTTTAATTAAATCGAAACAAAAGCTATGAAAGGTTCTAATCGTTATACCTTCGGCATTTTCTCCAACAATATCTTCAATTCTACCCTTCATTTCTGCACAAGCCTTATTAGTAAAAGTAATACATAGTATTTCTTCAGCCTTGGCTTTATTTGAATTAATAATATTAGAAATTCTGCTTGATAATGTATTTGTTTTTCCTGTTCCTGCAGAAGCAAGAAGTAAAATATTTTTTTCTAATTCATTTACAACTAAAGATTGCTCTTTATTTAAGGCCATATTTACCACCTCCTAGTTATAATTACATTTTATCATACTATTTTTTCTAGTAATAAAAAAAGTTGCAATTATAGCTTATTACAACTTTTCTTTTACTTATTTCCTATCTTCACACTATATTATACTACTACTGTAAAAATTTCCAATATGCTATAATTATAGAAAAACGCTTTGGAGTTGATACATATGAAAGATAAATATATTATTTATTTTGCTATATTTTTCAGTCTATATTTTACTCTAAATTATTATGTGGGAAAGGTGATTTTAAAAGGTTTTAATAATATTTTTAATATCTCCCCCATAATATTTTGGATAATATTTTTGACTTTATCACTATCCTATATACTTTCTATGCTCTTAAACAAATATTTGCCCTACAACTTAATAGAGTTATTTTCATTAATTGGCTCTTACTGGCTTATTTTATTAATGTATTCCTTATTAACCTTTCCAATTTTAGGCCTAGTAAACTTTATATTAAAAAAAGCCTCTATTTTCAGCAATAAAGTTTATACCATTGAAACAATATTAATGACTTTAATATTTATAGTAGTACTTATAATTGGTACATATAACGCTAGAAATTCTTATGTGAAATCTTATGATATTAATATTGAAAAAGCTATCCTAGAAGATTCTTTAAATATAGTTATGGTTTCTGATATACACTTAGGTAATATTGTTAAGAATGATAGATTAAAATCCATGGTGAAAGAAATTAATAACCTTAACCCTGATTTAGTAATTATTGCAGGCGATATAATTGATAGTGATATTGAGCCCTTTTTAAATAATAATATGGCAGTAGAATTTTCTAATTTAAAATCTAAATATGGGACTTTTGCAACTTTAGGAAATCATGATATTTTCACTAGAAAAGAATCTGAAATAGTAAATATTCTTAAAGAAAACTCTGTTACTATTTTAAGAGATGAAGTTGCCTTAGTTGATAATAAATTCTATATAATTGGAAGAGATGATATAACTGTAAATTCAATTAGTAGTAATTATCGAGCTAACTTAGATAAATTAACTAAGGATTTAGATAAATCTAAACCATTAATAGTTATTGATCATAATCCAAAGTATATTAATGAAAGTTTAAATGCTGATATTGATTTACAGCTTTCTGGTCATACACATAAAGGTCAAATAATTCCTGGTAACATAGTAACCAATAAACTATTTGAAGTTGATTATGGATATTTTAAAAAAGATAATTTAAATGTTGTAGTTTCCTCAGGTTATGGCACTTGGGGCCCACCTCTTAGATTAGGAAGTAGAAGTGAAATAATACAAATCAACTTAGGAATGAAAGAATGAAAGAATGAAAAATTGAGCTGTCTTAATAACAGCTCAATTTTATTATTATATTTCAAAAACTCCCTTAGAGTTTTTTCCTTAACTCTTCAATCTTAACTCTTCTCTATTAACTAATCTCTATTACTTTATTTCACAGCTTAATTCTATAAACTTTTCTATATCTTCTTCAATAAGCTTTAATGAATTTCTCCAGAAGTTCACATCATGAACGTCTATATTCATTATCTTAGTTACATCGGCTACACTATTCTTACCTGTAACTGCAAGTAACTCTTCATATTCCTTGCAGAAGCTATCGCCTCTCTTTAAGTATTCTGCATATAATCCCTTAGCAAATAAGTTTCCAAAAGCATATGGGAAGTTATAGAAGTTTGCAGTTGCATAATAATAGTGTGGCTTCCAAGTCCACATATATTTATGAAGGTAATTATTATCTAATCCATCTCCATAGGCTTCTTTTTGTGCACTAAGCATTGCATTATTTATTTCTTCTACTGATAATGAGCTTTCTTTTCTCTTTTCAAAAACTTCACTTTCAAATAAAAATCTTGAATATATATCTACTATTACTTGATTACAGTCTGAAATTTCTGCTTCTAAAATAGCAAAAGCTTCTTCCTTACTAGCTTCTTTTACAGCACTCTTCTTAATAATTATTTCACAGAAGTTAGAAGCTGTTTCTGCTAAAGTCATTGGATATTCCGAATTTAACATAGTTTCATTATTTAAACATTCTCCATGGAAGCCATGACCTAGTTCATGAGCCATAGTTACAACATCGCTAAAGCTATTTCCATAGTTTAATAATATTCTACTTTCTTTAATATCTTTAATACTTGCACAAAATGCTCCTCCTACTTTACCTTCCTTAGGATAAACATCTAACCAATTATTATCAAAAGCTTTTAAAGCAAAGTTAGCTAAATTGTCACTAAACTTTCTAAAATTCTTTTCAACAAAGGCTTTTCCATCTTTAAAATCAAACTTCATTTCTTTTTCTATTACTGGTGCGTATAAATCGTAAAATGGAAGGCCATTTTTATGTCCTAAAATTTCAGCTTTTCTTCTTAAATACTTTCTGAATGTAGGTAAGCTTTCTTTAATTGCTGTAAGCATAGAATTTAAAATTTCTTCATCCATTCTAGATTCTTCTAATGTCATATGAAGAGGAGATTTATAGCCCTTAAGTTCTGAAGTAGTTATTACTTCTCCTTTAATTCCATTTAGGGCAGCTGCTACACCTTCTTCTATTTTTTCATAGGATTTTATTTCAGCTTCATAGGCATTTTTTCTTACTTCTGGATCTTTACTATAAGCCATATTTAATACAACAGTTAATGGTAGTGATTCTTCTTTTCCATCCACATTAATATCTACTTTATGAGTTGATATTAAATAATCTTTATAATTTGACCAAGCTTCTGAGCCTGTAGTTCTCATTTTAGCAATTATTGCCTCTTCCTTATCACTTAGCATATATTTATTTTTAGAAATTATTTCTTTTATTATAAACTCATGCTCTTTTAATAATTCTGATTTATTAATAACTTCATCTATATTCTCTATGCTAGCAACCCATTTATATATTTTAGTTGATGGTTCTGCTAAAAGACTAATCTTATTATTAATAATATCTAGGTATTTTCTTCCCTCTACATTTTTTGAATCTGCGCTAATCGTTAAGCTTGCAAATGATGCTATCTTGCTAATAAGAAGATATAGATTTTCAAGCTTATTTATTACATCTTCTAATGATTTTAACTCATCGCTTTCTCTATTTAATTTTTCTGAAAAGACTATTAAATCATTAATACTTTTATCAACTTTATCTAAATCCCCAAGAAAATCATTAGATGTAAATGAGGAATAAAGTTCTTTCAAACTCCAATTATCTGACATATTCTTGCCCCCTTATATATATTTTTATTACTCATTATAGTATTTATTTATAATATTATCAATAATTTTCCACTTATATTGAGTAATTTTTATTTCTAAACTTTAATGGTGAAACCCCAACTAACTTTTTAAAGGTATTAGTAAAATGACTTTGATCATGAAATCCTAATAAAATACTAATTTCTAAAATACTTTTTTCAGTGCTTAATAATAAAGTTTTAGCCCTTTCAATTTTTATTTCTCTTAAATATTTCATTATTGATACTCCCTTATATTTCTTAAAACATGTTGAAGCATATCCTACTGAAATATTTAAACTTTTACATATTTCTTCTAGTGATGTATGATTTTCAATATTTAAATGAAGGGCTTGTAGAAGTTTATTAACTGTAAAACTATCAGTAATTTCTGTATCATTAATAAGTAGTTCCATATATTCATTTATCATATCTAATTCTATTTCTTGTAGGATATGTATAGAACTTGATTCTTTGATTCTTCTATAAAACTTATTATAAATTGGATGTAAATATTTCTTCGATATCCCATTCCTAATAATTTCTCTAGTATAAATTGCATTCCAAATAATGAGATCATCTATTTTATGTTCTTTATCAACCTCATCATATATTTCTGAAGAATGTTTTTCCTTAATTATCTTTATTATTTCTTCTTTATTTCTAGAATCAATTAATAATGACATCCTATTATTGAAAATATTAAAGTCCGATTCAAAGCTTTCATATCCATCATTCATAAGTTTAACCCTCCTATATAATAGTAATTATATACATATTATATTATATATTTTAAAACTACTTCAATTGATTACTAAAATTTTACATAATAGCAATTTAAGCATTTATTTTTTTTTAAAGTAATAGTAATGATTCTATATTTTATTAAATAAAAAAAGAATCATTATAAATGATTCCTTTTTATGATAAATACTACTATTTCTTTATAATTTCTAATACATAAGTTTTAAAATCTTCAAAACTTCCTGTAGTTATAGATGCTCCCTTGTTAATTTTTCCACTTAAAAAATTGTACTCTGCTGATCCATAGTTAAAACTAGCACTAGAAACAATTATACTAGAATCAGTAACTCTATAATTTACATTTGTTATCATAACATCTTTACAAAACTCTATAAATTCATTAGCTTTTTCTAAATTGCCCTTACAAACTTCAAATAAAGTAAACTTAAATAAACTATACCCACCAATTAAAGGTATCATTTGTCCATTAGCCATATAAAATACTTTTCCCATATTATAAAAGTACTTCATATTTCCATAAGTCATAGTTCTATATTCATTATTTATTTCTAAATCCTTATTGTCTATGTCCTTAAACTTTTCTACTATATCATCCCAAGCTCTTGCTTCTGCTGTTTTATTATTATCTATTACATTTTTAAATTGTTCAAATGCCTTGTCTAAATCATTTCCTTTGTTAACAACTGATCCATTCACTGTGACTATATACTCATTATTATCATATATTAATTCCACTTTACTATTCATATTAAACTCCCTTATCACACAATTAAATATATTATTATTTAGTAATGATTATTATAGCATAGTATAGTGGATTTTCAACTAATAAATTTTACATTCTACAGTTTTAATTTAGAGCCATTTTTTATAGATTTAACAAATTTATTTATTAAATATCTTTATACCTGGTAAAATTACTTTGAAATAATCCTCTTTAATAGAATTTATTAATTTAACGTTTCTACTATTATTAAAAGATTTCTTTATTCTTAAAAGTCCCATTCCATTATTTAAAAATCTCTTGTTGTTATCTATAGTTATTATCTTTTCATATAGCCACATATTTCTTTTACTTTGATTTATTTCATTTCTTAAACTACTACTTTTACTAATAGCACCAGGACTTTTAATACTAATTTCTTTATATCCAATATATACATCAATTATCTTGTCAAAGGCTGAATAGTCCCTATATAATACTGCATTATTTATAGATTCAAATATTGCATTTAAAGGATAATCCTTTGGAAGTATTTCTGAAATTTCCTTTACAGATTTATCAATCATATCTAATATATTTCCCTGAATTATAATAATTTCATTCTTATCTTTATTTACTTTATTGACTATTCTTATCATATTATGTGGTAACCACATAATATTAATATTAGAAAACATAAGTAATCCACCTAAAGTACAATAAAAATCTCCACTTTCCCTATCTCTAGAGATAATCCTTGATGTCTCTAATAAAAATTCTTTATTATCTTCATTAATTTCTATACCTTTTTTCTTAAAGTAATCTTTATATAAATCTTCATTTAAAAAGCTAATATCACTTTTTATTATCTTCGAAGTTTCCATAAAAAAATCTAAATTTTCTTCAAAAGCTTCTATCAATTCTTGCTTTCTCATAGTATCAGTAGTAGAACCCCTTCTAATATAAAATGCTCCACTTTCTCTTATTTGATATGGCTTTTGCTCACCATCATAAATAGTTATTACACATATTTTCTTGTTTTCTATTAATAAGACATCTACTGAAACTGGAATTGGTGGCTCACATCTTGAAGTTATTATTTGCTGAACTTGCTCTTCACTTATTATTTCATTCTCATCTAATCCTACTATCCTTTTTGTCTTATCTTCAATTCCTATTACTATATAACCTCTTCCGCCTCTTGAATTAGCTATTGCACAAATGTCTTTTGCTAACTCTTTTTTACTACTTTCATGCTCTAAGGATAGCTTTAATTTAAAGTCTAGCTTTACTCCTTCTTCTTTTTTTATTAGATTAAGTAACTTTCTGCTATCCATTTTGATCCCCCCAATATTTTAAGTCTATATTAATATATTACTAAAAAAATAGAGTGATAGAAATATATTCTTTTTAATCAATATAAAATGATTAGTATATAACTATTTCTTCACTCTATTATATTTATTGACTTATTATCTTTTTAATATTATTTCTTAACATATCTTCATCTATTAAGCCTTCTCTATCGTAAGTTATTTCTCCATCTATGTTGATAAATATGGTTCTAGGTATCCCCCTAACATTATAAGCATTGGCAGTATTAAGATCTTCATCAAATACTACATCCATTTCTAAGTTGTTATCCTTTAAAAATTTTAAAGCCTTTTCTTTTGTCTCTCTTTGTCCATCAGTTAAATTAACCATAAGAATTTCAACCTCATCACCATATTTCTTTATTGCTTCTTCAAAATATGGCATCTCTGCTTTACAAGGACCACACCAACTAGCCCATATATTTATTAATACTGGCTTCTTACCTTTAAAATCAGATAACTTGACTGTATTTCCTTCTTCATCGTAAACTGTAAAATCTTTAGCTAATTTTGTTTCTATTGTAGTAGAATCACTTTCTTTAGGTGTATATGAACCTGATAAATAGTCATATCCAAACTTTACAATAACAATTAATAACACCAATGAAACTACTAATACAATTATTCTATTTCTATCTTTCACTAATATCCCCTCCTAATTAAATGTTAACCAAGACAATAATAAGTTTAAATAACCAGTCATCATCATTAACCCTATTATTATTAATAGTATCCCTGATATTGTGTTTATAATCTTATAATTTTTCTTAATAAACTTCAAAGTGGCCTTGATACTATCAATTAATAGAGCTGATATAATAAATGGTAATCCTAGTCCTAAACTATATGATAGAAGCATTAAAACACCTTTTAAAGTATCTTGTGAATTAGCTGCAAATATTAAAGCAGATCCTAGGAAAGTTCCTACGCATGGAGTCCATCCAATTGCAAATATCATCCCAAATAAAACTGAAGAAGCTAAATTCAACTTATTTAAATTTGTTTTGTTCCTTAATTTAAAGCTTCTTTCTAAAAAAGAGATTTTAAATATACCAATATAATTTAGTCCAAATACAATTAATATTATACCTGCTATTATATTGAAAGCTTGTATATATCTTTGTATAAAAGTGCCAAAGGTTCCAGCTGCTGCACCTAAAATAGTAAAGATTATTGAGAATCCAAGTACAAATCCAATAGAATTAATTAAGGCTTTGCTACTTTTTCTATCATCGTTTTCTCCCATGAAATATGAAATATATATTGGTAACATCGGCAAAATACAAGGGGAAATAAAAGTTATAATCCCCTCTAAAAAAAGAATTAAATAATCCAAATAACCACTCCTTTTCCTTTTTTTATTAGCATATCATAATATATAAATTAATTGAATAAGTTACTTTTTTGATACCTAGATACGAACTAAATATTACATAGTATAGAAGACTACATATTGTATTTATAATCATTTCATGATATCATGTTAATATAATACAAATGGAAGGAATGTGAGTATGAATAAAATTGCTTTAATAACTGATAGCACTTGTGGTTTACCTAAAGAATATGTAGAGAGATATAATGTTAAAATTGTATCTCTTAAAATACTATACAAAACAAAAGAATATATTGATGGAGTTAATATTACACCTGAAGAAGTTTATTCTAAACTGCCAGACGAACTACCTACTACTTCAATGCCTTCAGTAGATGATGTTTCTACTTTATATGAAGATTTAGTTAAAGATGGATATACTCATGCAATTGTTTTACCTGTTTCTTCTGGTTTATCTGGAACTATAAATAGTTTTAGGCTTGCTAGTGAAAATTATAAGAATATTAATACATTTATTTTTGATACAAAGATACTATCTATGGCCGTAGGTTTAATTGTAATTGAAGTTGGAAAAATGATAGAAGCTAATAAGAGTTTTGAATATATTTGCGAAAGGATTCCTAAGATAAGGGAAAATCTATGGTTGTACTTTACAGTTGATACCCTAGAATACTTAATAAAAGGTGGAAGAATAGGTAAGGTTTCTGGTGGCATTGGACAATTGTTGAATTTAAAACCTATAATCACTATGGATGAAGATGGTGCCTATAAAACATATACTAAAGCAAGAGGCTCAAAACAAGCTTTTAATAAACTTACTTCTTTAGCAACGGATATATTAAATAAAGGTAAAAGTAAGGTTATTATAATGACTGGTACTATGCACGAAGAAGCAGAAAAGCTTAAGGAAATTTTACAAGAACATAAGAATACTACATTTATGTATAAAGGAACTATTACTCCTGCTGTTGGAATACACTCAGGTCCAAGATTATTAGCTGTTGCTGTAATGAACGAAATCTAACAAATAAAGAAATAACATAGTGGTTTCTCCGTCGCAAGCTCCAAGTCGACCCACTATGTTATTTCTTTATTTCAAACCAAAGGAAATAGTTCCTCAATACTTCGGAACTATATGCACCCAATTATTTTATTAATTTTATTGTAATAATTCCTCATTCTTCGGAATTATGTTTCGACCTCGCAAGCTCCAAGTCAACCCACTATGTTATTTATTAATTATTCTTCGTGATCAAACTCTTGACCTGTTTGCATTGCTATCTTTTCTGCCTCTAGATTCTTTAATAGTACATTTACTGTCCACTCTTGTGATGTTTCTGTAACTGCAGCTTTAAGAACATTATTTAACCTAAACTTCTTTAAACTATCTATAAAAAATCCTATTTTAGCTCCTGGAATATTGTTAAAAATTATTGCTTTATTCTTCATTCCATCTTCTGAATCATTTTTTATATTTCCACTTAAAACATCTTTTATCAGAGTATTTCCATTTTTATAAGTAAGCACTACCTTATCTCTTATTCCAAGCATTGCTGCTAAATTACTTAAAGTTTTAATTTCCTTAATATTAAAATTGCATAATAATATGCAACTTCTCCCATCATTAGCTTTAGTTTCCTTTGTATCTATTAATTCAAATGACATAGTATTCTCCTTTTTTAAATTAATTTCCTATCTATATCATATAAAAATACTAAGGATTAATCAACCTTGATTTTTTAAATTCTAATTTCACTGTTATAGTATAGATAAAATCTATAATCATAACCAATAATAAAATCATATTAAACACTCTAAATAAATTATTTAAACTAATATAGAAATTATTAATAAATGGTACTATGTATCTTATTCCTAAATAACAAAGAATCATCCAATATATTGAAAATCTTAAAGTCATCAAGCCCATATAATTAAATTTTAAATTTGAATAATCCCAATATCTTTCATTAAATATTTTTAAAAGTAAAAAACCACTAAGAAATTCTACAGTGGTTGGGACAATTAAATACATAATCAATCTAGACACTATACTTAAATTATAATAATTATCTGTTAAGACAAGTACAGTAAAAGCTATTCCATACATAGGCTTATAGGGCCCCTTTAAAAATCCGTCTTTCTTAAATTTCCCATTTGTAATATAGCTGTAAATTTCTTCAATTAAAAAACCTACAATGGAATATAATATAAAACTGAAGATAATAAAATTTATTATTGTCACTATAGAACACCAACCTTTAGTAAATTTCATCATTAGTTTAACCAATATCATTTCTGAAATACCTATTATTCTATTTTGTAACTTTTTATTTTTATAGGAATAGTATACATTATATTATTTGAAAGGAGAGATTAAAATCGAAGCTACTTATAAGAAAGTGAAAAAAATATTGCTAGTGCTTTTAGCTGCTAACCTACTTGTAGCAATATCTAAAATTATAGTAGGCTATGTTATTAATAGCTCTAGTGTTATGGCTGATGGCTTTCATTCTATTTCTGATAGTGCATCAAATATAGTAGGTATAATAGGTGTTACATTAGCTTCAAAACCTAAAGATACAGAACATCCCTATGGACATAAGAAGTTTGAAATTATATCAAGTATTATTATTGGATTAATGTTATTATTACTGGGATTTAATATAATTAAAAGTTCTGTAGTCAAGCTATTTGTACCAGTTGTGCTGAATATTACACTTGAAAGTTTAGTAATAATAGCAGCAACATTAGCTATCAATATATTCGTCTCTAAATACGAAAATAATCAAGGTCATAAACTTAATAGCAAGATTCTAATAGCCGACTCTCTTCATACTAAAAGTGATATTTTTGTATCACTAGGCGTTTTAGTTGCTTTAATTACTGTAAGGCTTGGTCTCCCCCCAATAATAGATACTATAACATCATTTATAATATCTTTCTTTATTTTGCATGCAGCATATGAAATAATAAGAGATAATATTTCATCTTTAACTGATAAAGTCATGGTTGAAGAGAATGTCATAGCTAATATTGTTAAAGAATTTACCGCCATTGAAGATGTGCATAATATTAGATCTAGAGGATATAATGATCATATATTCTTAGATATGCATATAAAGGTAGATTCAAATTTAAATGTAGACGAAGCTCATACTTTAGTTCATGAGATTGAAAATGCTTTAAATACTAAACTAAATAAAAAAGTAGATTTAATTATCCATGTTGAACCTAATATAAAGTAAAAGTGACTAACATAGAGCTAGTCACTTTCCGTTAAAAATATATATTGTTAGGTATATTCACCTTTTTATACTCTTCTAATTGCAAGTAATATTCGCCATCATAAGATATTTTCCCTAAAGCTCTTATCCACTGACCTTCTTCAAACTTCTCATCAGATAAGGTTTTTATTCCTATAATAAATGAATCCGCTGCACAACAATTCATTTCTTCCCTTGCTAAGATGAACTTCTCATCTTCATACTTATATACAAAACCAGTAAAGACTATATATTTACCTAAGTATCTATCTCCATCTTCTTCTAACTCCTCTAAAATATGGTGTGTTTCATGATTTATTTCTATCGCATCATTAGCAAATATATTATTAAAACTTACAAGATTACTGTTATCATTATATATATATCCTCTTATTAAAAGTAATACACCTACTACTAATGTAAATATGATTGGTAAAAACTTTAATGAAGTATCTACTCTTGAATTAAAGCTAATAACCCTCATAGCTTGAACTATAATAAACACTGGTAGTATTACAAATACTATATTTAAACTCTTTGCAGTTTCTATACTTAAATAATTATATATATCGCCTGATAACATTAAGTATCCTACATAAATTGTTAATAAAATTAATATAAGCAGCCAAATAAATTCTTCTACATTAAATTTTCTCATGCTAGCCTCCTAAAAAATAAAAGTTAAGCTTATAGAAAAGGCTAGTACAATTAATACTATCAATGAAATTAACTTAATAGCAAAGGTCTTTTTAAAGTAAGATAACATGATTATAGAATTTTTTAGATCTAACATAGGTCCCAATATTAGAAAAGCTGATATCGCAGGAACTCCAAAATAGTTTAAAAACCCCTTAGCTATAAAAGCATCTGCTTCTGAGCATAAAGATAGTAAAAATGCTAATATCATCATAATAACTATTGGTACTATTACCCCTTCAGAATAGCTTTCTATAAATGTTTCCTTAACTAGTACAATAAATAAGCTAGATAAAAATGATCCAAATATGTAGTATCTAAAGATATTTAAAAACTCTTTATTGGAATGTTCTAAACATAATCTTAGCTTTGATTTATTGTAGAAATAGTCCGTTGTCTCACAGCCACAGTCACATATATTTTTATAATCGTTTTTAATATTGACTACCTGTTCCTTTTTACTAGTTAATAATTCGATTAATAATCCAATTATTATAGCCGAAATTATTCCTCCGAATACTCTTATTAATACAATATTTATATCATTAAAAGCATAGTAAGTAGATGAAATAACTATTGGATTTACTATTGGTACTGTCAGCATAAAAACTATTGCAACTGCAATAGGTACTCCTTTTTTTATTAAGCTCCTTGCTATAGGTACAATAGCACATTCACAAATAGGAATAAATATCCCTAGAAAAGCTGCAAATATTATGGATATAATTCTACTTTTAGGAAGAATTTTTTTTACCACATCCTCAGATATATACATTTGTATCACTGAGGAAAGTATAGATCCAATTAATATAAAAGGAAGTGCTTCTAATATCATACTTATAAATATATTAGCCCATTTTATCATTTAACTACCTCCTTCTTGTACAGCAAGGATTTTATTTTTTTTATTGAAGTCCCCTCTTTAAAATATTTAGATGACTTTATTTCTGTATCTAAAGTTGATGGAGAATTAGATAATACTATAGGTGCAGTAAGGTTAATCTCCTCAATAATATTTATTAAATCATTTTGCTCACTCTTCTCTAATATTGCTATATTATTTAATATAATTAATTTACTAGACTGAATAAATGGTATAATTATTTCACCTAAATTTTTAAGATATAACTTTAGATTCTTACAATCTCCTATATAATAACTCCCATAAAAATTAATCTTTTGCCTCAACTGTTTGTCCTTTAAAACTTCACCAATTATATTTAAACTGTTTGTTCCATTTAATTCTATTATTATTTTACTATATTCATTTTCTATAATTTCCTTAAGTAATAATTTCTTCAATTTTTCTGTCTCTTCTAGATATACTACCTTCACATTTTTTAAATTGCTTCTAATTCTACTTGCTCCACTTTCTAAAAGAATAATTAATATATTTTTTCCTAAACACATCTCTGTATTTAAATACGCATTTATAAAGGATGTTTTACCTGAGCCTAAAAATCCGCTCACCACTTCAAGTTTTGCCTTCATTTCAAACCTCAAAGAAATAGTTTTTCTATCTCTTTCTTATTTAAATTAACCCCTATAAATGAAATAACACTAGATCTACTATTATTTATTTTTCTAATTTCAAACTCATCCTTTACAAAATCGAATTGCCCAAAGCTATTATCTTTTAACTTCACTACTCCTTTAGCCCTAATAACATCGCCAAAACTACTGGTGGTAGAAATAAATTTAAATTTAGATAATAATTCTAACTTTGAAAATTTATCATTTGGATAGATAGCAAAACTTTCAAAGACATCCTTAGCTTTTGTACTTTCTATAGTCCTTAATTTAGCTTTTATTCCACTATACTCATTAATATTTATATTATTAGATTCTTCATTATATAAAATGTTAATGCCTTTAATTTTTCTCCAATCTTCACTTATTATTACTGCTTTTTTATTAATCTTCTTGATCTTCATAAGTATGTTGTCTAAATTTTCTTTTTCTAAGTTTTGTGCTCTACTTATAACTATTTTTTTTGTATTTAAGATTTGATCCTCATAAAAATCCTTAAAATTTTTAAAGTAAGTATCAAATTTTTCTGGATCAATAACAGTAATTATATTATCTATTTGAATTTTTTCCTTTAATTTTGGTTCTTTAAAAATTTTAATAATATCAGTAAGTTTTGCAACTCCTGAAGGCTCAACGATTAACCTAGATGGATTATACTTATTAATAACCTCTAAAATAGCTTCTTTAAAGTCACCAGTAACTTCACAACAAATGCATCCTGAATTAATTTCTTTTACTTTTATATTTGAATCTCTTAAAATTAATGCATCTATACTTACTTCTCCAAATTCATTTTCAATAATAGCAATATTTTCATTATATGCACCTTCATTTATAAGCTTTTTAATAAGAAAGGTTTTTCCTGCACCTAAAAATCCTGAAAAAATATCTATTTTTATTTTCATATTTCACCTCTATATAAATCTTATTATGTTCTTCACATTTTATGATTTAATAGATAGATTTATTCCAAAAAAATGAGGAAACATACTATTGCACTTTATAGATAACATTTTTATGCAATAGATATTTCCTCATTGTTAATTATATTTTATTCAATAATTCTATTAGTTTTCTTTACTATCTGTATTTAAGTTTTCAAAGGAATTTGTTAATATATATTTTCCATCTCCAACTTTGATATATTTTATCCTAACCTTATCTCCAATAGAACTTAGTGCTACTTCTCTTGATGTTTCTGTGGAAACTGAAAATATATTATCTTGTCCTTTAATCTTTATATCATAGATACTAGTTCCATCTTTGACAACTAATCCAATTCTTTCAATTTCACCTTCTAAGGTCTCTTCACTATTACTTCCCTCAAGTGAAATATTAGTATTAGTTAAGCCTTCTAAATATTTATTAAGAGTTGATTGCAATGAATCTCCTACACCTACTATATTATAATTCTTAACATTTACCATTGCATATTGTTTAACTAATCCATTAGAGTCTTTTAACGTCATAAAGTAAGTAGGTTCATTTTGTATATTTATTAAATATGGTAAAGTTGCTGTATATCCATATTGTTGAACCTTCCCTTCAGCAGACTTCATACTTGCAGTTTCTGTTGCTCCTGATGTTTTATATAAGCTTGTTTCACCTGTTCTTGTATTAGTTAAAGTAAATCCTACTAATCCTTCATCATTTCCTACTGATGTTACTCCAGTATAATAATAACACTCATCATTATTAAATATTAAATTCATTCCATCTGTAGATTTTAATTTATCTTTATCACTAAAGTTAAATACGCCATGAACAAGTTCTCCCCATTTATCTATATAATTTCTTATATACCTATCTGGCTGAATTCTATCTATCCATTTTGGTGCATCTTCTATTCCATAAGTATTAGATTCTCCTGTTTGAGCATCTATTACTAGTACTCCTATTGCTTTTGCTTCTGTTATTCCAATAGCATTATCATATCTTGTAACTACCCAGTATGGATTTCCATCATCATCTAATTCAAATGTATAATCGGTATGTCCCGCTTTCATATCTCTAAAATAAGCTGCTCTGTGCAAATCGCTAAAAAGATATGCGGATTCTAAATATTTGATTTTAATATCTTTTCCATTTACCTCTGTTACTAATTGAACATCACTTTCATTTGTTGCACTAACCTTTATATATCCTGTTGTTCCTTCTCTATTAGTTAACCATTTAAATAATGATGAATGTTCTAAAGGAGCAACATAGTAAAGTTGTCCATCAACACTTTGTAACGTTAAATCACCGATGGTAACTTGGCTACCTAAACTAGGTATTTCACCTAACTTCTTATCTGCTAACTTATATGCAACATCTTTATCTATAGTTGGTAATTGCTTTAAATCTATATGTTCAATTTCATTACTAAACTCAACACCTTCTACCTGTCCAATTAAACCTCTATGAGCTTTATAACTAAATATCGGACTAAATACTATTAAAGAAATTATATAAATTCCAGCTACTATTAATGCAGCTAATCCATATTTTTTATTAAAGGTTAAAAAAGCATAAATTGCTGTTATAATAACAAATACTCCTACAATATAAGATATGCTTAAACTTACATCTAATATTAAACTACTGTTAAAGACTAACACTATTGCTGAAACTATATAGGCAATAATTAATAGCCCTAAATACTTTATAAAAGAGCTTTTTTTCGGTTTAAAATCTCTTAGATTTTCCATCTTAATCCCCCTAAAATTTTCGTTTATCAGTATGATATAATATATAATATAGTATTTAATATCATTTGTAAATATTTTTTTTACTTTTTATATTAATTTACAATATTATATTAACCTTTCATAGTAAATACTATATAATTTACCTAATATATAATTTATGGGGGTAACTATATGAATAGGGCTGAATTAAAATCTAAAGCAAGAGACCAACTAAGAGGTCGCTGGGGACTAGCAATTATTACTGTGCTTGTAGGAAATTTCTTTATAAATGCTTCAAACATAACAAACGGACTAGATTATATAGTAGAGGTATCAGATAATTTAACTTCATCATTGGATTTAATTTCAATAATTTTGGGCGGTGTTATATCTGTTGGATTGAGTAAATTTCTTTTAAACTTTATAACTAATAGAGATGAGCCTAAATTTACAGATTTATTTTCTCAATTTAATATATTTTTTAAAGCACTCGGATTAAATATTTTAATATTATTAGCTATACTTTTGGCTTCATTTTTACTTATTGTTCCTGGAATTATAGTAGCTCTAATGTATTCACAAGCCTTTTATATTTTAGCTGAAGATCCTGAAAAGGGAATAATAGAATGTTTAAGAGAAAGTTCAAATCTTATGTACGGCTATAAATGGGAATTCTTTGTATTAGAAATTTCATTTATTGGCTGGTGGTTAGTAGCAGCATTAACATTAGGTATAGGTAGTCTATGGGTTGAACCTTATGAAAAAGTTACTAAAACAAATTTCTATTTGAAATTAAAATATAATATTTAAAAATAAAGTAACCCGACAAAACTGTCGAGTTACTTTTTAATTTATATAAGTTTTAAATAGTTAATTGACCATTACTTTCCCCATTGATTATTTGTAGCTGTTTTTTCAGCTTCGTGATGACATCCACAATTTGAATCATGTTTTATGTCTTCATTTTTCTTATGCTTACTTTCACATTTACCTTTATTCAATGCAAACACCTCCTATAACTTACACTATTATTATTTGTTTTTTAATAGATTTAATGTTACTAAAAATGTTGCATTTATGGATTAATAATTAATGAAATCTTTTCATTTCCAAACTAATTTCTAAATATTATATATGCCATATAGCTTACATATATTAAAACTAATATTAATCCCTCTACTCGGCCTAAATATAATTTCTCACTTTTTCCTTTAAACATAAAAATTCCAAGAAGTATCGATATTCCTATTAAAAATATAATATCTATAAATAAAGCTGAAGAAATTATAATAGGATTAATACTTGAAGAAACTCCTAAGATTAATAATATATTAAATATATTTGAACCAAGAACATTCCCAATTGCTATATCATTTTCGCCCTTTGTTGCTGCTATTATAGACGTTACTAATTCTGGAAGTGAAGTTCCCATAGCAATTATTGTTAAACCAACCAATTTATCGCTTAACCCAAAAGAATATGCTATATTTGAGGCTGAATTTACTACTAAATTTCCGCCTATTATTATTCCTATAATTCCAATTAATATTTTAATACATGAAGGAAGAATTTTCATTTCTTCACTTTTTTCATTATCTTCACTTTCGTCTTTAGTACTTTTTATTAAGTAAATAGTAAATGCTATACATCCTATTAACAAAATTATCCCAGATATTCTGCTTAGTCCTGGTTCCTTATTAAACAAAGTTCTTCCAAATGTCAAAACTAATAATAAAATTGTAACTAGTATATTTACTATGTAATCTTTATACATTGTACTTTTCTTAATTAATATTGGCATTATCATTGATGTTATACCAAGAACCATTAAAGTATTGAATATGTTAGATCCAAGTACATTGCCTATAGTTATTCCATTACTACCATTTAATGAAGATATTAAACTTACTGCAAGTTCTGGTGCACTTGTTCCAAGGGATACTATTGTTAAACCTACAACAATAGGTGGAATACCAAATTTTTTTGCAATATTCGCAGATCCCTCTACAAATATATCTGCTCCTTTTATTAGTAAAATAAAACCTATTATTAATATTATGTAATCCATTTTTTCTCCTTTATCTTTAGTTTATAATTTCATAAATAGTAAAACAAAGAGCGTCTTTAAGACGCCCTTTGTTATTTTTATATTAATAAGTAGCATTTGATTCAGTTCCCTCACAAATCGCAATTGATGCTGAAGCACCTATTCTAGTAGCTCCATTTTCGATCATAGCCATTGCATCCTCTAAGCTTCTTACTCCACCTGAAGCTTTAACACCAAGGTCTGGTCCTACAGTTTCTCTCATTAATTTAATATCACTTGCAGTAGCGCCACCTGTACTAAATCCTGTAGAAGTTTTTACAAAATCTGCGCCTGCTTCTTTTGATAATTTGCAAGCAGTTACTTTTTCTTCATCAGTTAAAAGACAAGTTTCTATAATAACCTTAGATAACGCCTTTCCTTTAGCAGCATTAACTACAGCTTCTATATCTTTTTTAACATAATCTAAATTTCCTTCTTTAAGTTTTCCAACATTAATAACCATGTCAACTTCAGTTGCACCTTTTTTGATTACATCTTCTGTTTCAAAAGCTTTAACTTCAGTTGTAGTTGCTCCTAAAGGGAATCCTATTACGGTACAAACCTTTACATCACTACCCTTTAATATACTAGCAGCTTTTTCAACCATTGAAGGGTTAACACATACTGATGCAAAATTATATTCTAAAGCTTCTTTACAAAGCTTTTCAACTTCTTTTTCAGTAGCCTCTGCTTTTAAGATAGTATGATCAATCATCCTTGCTAAATCTTTCTTGTTCATAAAAAGATATCCTCCTCTATATATACTTGTATATCAAACACTCTCATTATATAGTAAAAGCGTTAATAATTAAAGTAATTTTAAAATAAAGTTAATTGTTCTACAATATTTTCCTTAAAAGATGATACTGTAACACCTATTAATCTTATATTTTCGCTAATTTCTTCATTATTTAATATTTCCTCACAAACCTTATATATGTCATCAAAATTATTTGTATAAAAATTTAAAGTCTTACTTCTAGTATGATTTTGAAAATCTTCTGTTTTATATTTAACTGTTATAGTTTTGCCCTCAATATTTTCTCTTATTAGTTGATTACTAATTTCTTTTGAAAATTCAGATAAATATTCTAATAAATCCTCTTTCTCTTTTGTATCTACTTTTAATGTTCTTTCTCTTCCATAGGATTTTCTATCTCTTTCAACCCTTACTTCTCTCTTGTCAATTCCTCTAATTCTATCATAGATTTCTAATCCATATTTCCCTAAATATTCAATATAAAAATTCTGTGGCATCTCGTACAAATCCTTAACTGTAAATATTCCCATATTATTTAATTTTTCAACTGATCTTTTTCCTAACCCATGAATTCTAGATACTGGAAATGGTAATAGTATTTCTGGCATCATATCCTTTGTTATTACCTTTATTCCATTAGGTTTATTCCAATCAGATGCTAATTTTGCTAAGAACTTATTATAAGATATTCCAACTGAAATTGTTAGTCCAATTTCCCTAAGAACTCTATTTTTTATATAATTTGCAGCCTCAATTCCAGTTTTAAATCTACTATCAGTAATATCTAAATAAGCTTCATCAATTGAAAGAGGCTCTATTATCTGAGTTACATCTCTTAATATATTAAATACTTTCATTGAAACTTGTTTATATCTATACATCCTAGTTCTCACATAAACTCCATGAGGACATAATTTCCTTGCGATAAATATTGGCATAGCAGAGTGTATTCCATATTTTCTTGCTTCATATGAGCATGTGGATACCACTCCCCTTTCACTTATTCCACCAACAATTACAGGTTTCCCTTTAAGCTCCTTGTTATCAAGTTGTTCTACTGATGCAAAGAATGCATCCATATCTACATGTAATATTAACCTATCCATTATAACTCCTTTAGGCTAAAGCTTCTTCAAACATTCCTTTATTCTTAGATTTAATAAAGCAATATACTCCTTGAGCTAATAATTCATCTATATAGCTTCTTTCTTCATTAATTGTAGTGAAAGATATTATAGTTATTGCAATAATAGTTCTGAATCCTTTATCCATGTAGTATTCATATTCGCTTTCCTCATCGCATAAAATATCTATTACACCTTCTATTAAATTAATAGCTTTTCTAACATCCCTATTTGATAATACACCTAAAAGAGGTAAAAATTGTTGCGCTATCTTTATGTCTTGCTTTTCCATCTGTAATATGAATTCGATAGTCTTATACATATGCCCAGATGATCCATTTAGCATTATAGCATTGGTTAAACTCTGAATTCCATTTTTAGATTTTATATTTAAGTTTGTCATATAATTATAAATAGTTTCAATAAAATCATCTATTGTACTTATATCGATATCATTTAATGCCCATAAAGCACAAACTAAATAATCATCTTCTCCAGTAATATTATAGTATTTCTCTTTTAACAATTTAAATACTAACTTCATTTTATTAGCTATTTTATACTTGTCTTTATTTTTACCATACTTAGCAATAACAAATGATGTTAAAACTAAATAATCACATTCATTAAACCCTTCAGCTATTAATATTTCTTCAGCCTCATATATATCACTAATTAACTTTTTTTCATTCTCCTCTTCTATTGCTATTAATAATGATAAGATATAAAGTATCTCTCCTCTAAAAGGAGATATTCTAGAAGATGATTCCTTAATATATCTCCTAATTTCTTTTACCCTTTCGAAAGGTATTTCTTTTTCATAATGCGTAAAAACTAAAGAGGCAAAATGATTAATTAAATCTCCATCATTTCTTAAATTCATCTTAGCGCTTCTATAATTATCAATCGTCATATAAATTCTGTCTCTAAGAAGTTTCTCCATTCAATACTCCCTCACTTTACTTAAGAATATTTAATTCCCCAAGCTTATTATACTATAAATATTGTGTCATTTTCATAACAAATAATAACAATTTTAAAATAACAATAAATTAGCCAAGGTAAGATTATCTTATCTTGGCAATAAATTTTATCCTTTGTTTCCTAACTTAACAACAGAATAATAAAGCAAGAGCAGCTATACCAAATAACCCTCCACAACCACAGCCACATCCTCCTCCGAATCCACAGCCTCCATTAAATCCGCATCCACCAAAACCACAGTTTCCTCCAAAGCCACAAGCACAATTATTTGAAGACTCTTCTTCAAATACGCTGCCTTTCTTATCAAATATTATTATTAATTTTACAGTCTTCTCACAATCCTCTATATATATTTGAGGGAATTTACATAGACATTTTGATATAACAGGATTAAATGATCTAACTATTATTGCATACTCTTGTTGATTAACACTTTCAATGAATCTCTCTTTATCTGCTTTGCAATTATCAATATAATTATCCTCTATTTCAAAATTCAAATTATTACTGTCAAAATCATCACAGCAAGATTTAGATTGATTTCTACAACAAGGATTTCTTCTTATAATCTTAATAGGACTTGAAATAGTGAATAAATTATTGCATGGTATTGCTCGTGCTTCTAAAACTCCGTCGCATCCAGTTACTATAATATTTATTTTTATTCCATCACCACATATACATTTGGGCAAATTTCTTCTTATTTCTCTTCCAGTGCCTCCATCTGCACAAATAATTAGATTGTATTCGTTACTTGACAGCATATTATTAGTCTTCTTTAAACATATTTTCATTTGTATATTATCTCCTTTTATCTTATTGTATAGATAGTACATAATATGTCTAAGAAACCTATTGTTTCACTAAAATAAATTTTATTTGAATAATATTAACTAAACTTGTTAAAAATTTAAAAGGATACGATCATTAGTATCCTCTTAATATTATGAAAAGGAGCTGCTTAGGCAGCTCCAAATTGGAATATATACATTTTTAATATTCGTTAATATGACATTGTTAAATACTCTTTTATAAACTTCTTATATAAAAACCGTTATTATAAATTTCTTTATCATATTTAATTTCAATTCCATTACAAAACTTCTCATCTTTTTTTGCAATAACAAAGCTTATATCATTTATTACTAATTGAATATCTTCATTAGATGCATAATCTGCATAAATATCATATGCAGGCTTTCCACATCCTATTCGAGCTACTTTTACTCTTATATTATTATTTTCACTTTTTTCTAATATTTCTAATAAAGCTGATTTCGTTTCTTCGCTAA
This sequence comes from Clostridium lamae, assembly GCF_033043255.1. Lineage (NCBI taxonomy): Bacteria > Bacillati > Bacillota > Clostridia > Eubacteriales > Clostridiaceae > Clostridium > Clostridium lamae. The sequence goes on from NZ_JASCQJ010000003.1 coordinate 60,814, forward strand.
ATAATATATTCAATTTTATCTTCCTTTCTAAAACTAATTCATATTATTCTAAAATTATATCACTAGAATATAGTCTTTCATATAATATCGTAATTATTATTTTAAGGAGATGATATGTTGAAAGGAGATTATCTAGATATCCATGGAAGCTATTCTATAATGCTACCTTATCCTGAAATTGATATAAAAGAAAAAAATTTAGAATATGCAAAGCTGATAAAAAAGTGCTATTGTGGACTATGCTCAGAGTTAACTTTAGTAAATCAATACACATATCAGCAATTATTAATGAATTCCTATTTAAAAGAAATATTTAAAAAAATTGCAATGGTAGAAGAAGAACATTTAAATATACTTGGAAATTTAATTATTGCTTTAGGAGGAGATCCTTCTTTTTCAATTACAAAGAGGAATAAAATTTTCAATTGGAGTACTAAATATATACACAATGACACTTCATTAAAGAATATCCTTATAAATAACATAAATAATGAGATGGCTATAATAAAAGAATATAGAAATATTACCTCTATAATAGATAATGAAAACATAATTACTATTCTTAATAGAATAATATTAGATGAAGAACTTCACATTAAAACATTTAATATTATTTACAAAAATGAAATCTAATAAGATTTAATTTAATTTTTTGTTTTATTAATAGATTAATTATGTTATAATGACCTTGATATTATATTTGTTTATTTAACAATATTTCTTAAATAAAAAGGAGTTTTAATTATGGGTTTTAAAGATAAAATGAGTAAATATTTTACAGATGCATATATGGAAAAATACGGTGATAGGATGACTAGCGTAGCAGGAACTGTATTATCTGTAAAAATCGAAGAAAAAAACATATTAGGAATTATAAGAAAGTTGACTGCTCATATTTTAATTAAGCCAGATATGGGTAAAGGTGTAGTTAAAACTCAATACAAAGTTAGAAAATGGTTTAAAAAGCCTACTTTTATTGATGTTAAGCAAGGTCATAAGGTAATAATAATGGGAATCGAAGGTGAAAAAGGAAAAGCTGATTCAGAAGTAATTACTATTTCTAATATAGCTAATTTAACTACTAAAAAAGATTTACAACCATTTGATCATGGTCAATTAAAGAAAGCTAGACAACAAGCTACAAGAATGAGAACAAGATAATAAAAGAATTAATATAATTTAAAGTAATTAATAAGGGCGTATAAAAACGCCCTTTTATTTTTTATTATTCAATTTAAATTTTTAAAAATCAACAAGCATTATTTTAAAAAATATTAGCTAAACACTACAACTTCTGTTTCTTCAATTGCCTTATTAACTAATTCTTCAATATTTAGAACTTCTTCTGACTTTCTTATTAATTCTAGTCTTGGTTTAGTTTTTGGATGTTTTGGAACAAATATTGTACAGCAATCTTCATATGGTAATATTGATGTTTCATAAGTATCTATATCTCTTGCTATATCCATAATATCTGTCTTATCCATAGCTATTAAAGGTCTAAATACAGGTCTATCAGCACAATCATTACTTACAATTAAACCTTCCATAGTTTGACTCGCAACTTGACCAATACTTTCTCCTGTAGCTACTGATTGAATTCCATACTTTTCAGCTAATGAGCAAGCCACTCTCATCATAAATCTTCTCATTATTATAGTCAATTCATCTTCTCTACAACCATTTATTATAGCCACTTGTATTTCTGTAAAAGGAACTATATGCAAATTAACTCTCTCGGTGTAATTAGATAATATCTTAGCTAAATCCTTAACCTTATCTTTTGCTCTCTCAGAAGTGTATGGGTGACTATGATAATATACACAATGCAACTCAACCCCTCTTCTAGCCATTAAATAACCAGCAACTGGTGAATCTATACCTCCAGATAACATAAGCATAGTACTTCCATTCATTCCATATGGAAGACCTCCAGCACCTTTAATCTTGTCTTTTGTTGTATAGATATATGCATTTTCTCTAATTTCAATATTAACTAAACAATCTGGATTTTTAACTTTAACTTCTAGTCCATTCATGTTATAAACTACATAAGCACCTACTTCTTTTGAAGTCTCTAAAGAATTCTTAGGAAATGCTTTATTAGCTCTATTTGTTTCAATCTTAAAATTCTTTGGATTCGCTTCTTTAACTTTTCTTAGTGCTTCTTCTTTTATTGCATCCATATCTCTAGGAACTTCAGTAACGATACATACTTCTGCTACTCCGAATACTTTTCTAACTCTTTCAGCAGCTTCTTCAATATTATCTGCCTTAATGAAATATCTTCCTTGGTCTGAAATTAAAGAATATTCTATTCCCTTTAACTTTTTCTTTATATTATCTCTTAATTTCTTTTCAAACTTATTTCTATTTAAGCCTTTTAAAAATATTTCTGATGCATATTTTACTAATATTAACTTATTCATCTTTTTACTCTCCTCAAAAATGTTAGTGAATTTTTTAGTACTTCTATAACTTTATCTACTTCTTCCTTGGTATTATTTTTAGAAAATGAAAATCTAATTGCACTTTCAACTTCTTCTTTATTTAGTCCTAAAGCCTTTATTACATAACTTCCCTGAATTGCACTTGTTTTAGAAGTGCAAGCAGAACCTGTTGCAACATAAATATCATTTTCTTCTAATAAATGTAGTAATACCTCTGCCCTAATCCCAATGAAAGATACATTTAAGATATACGGTGTAAAATCATTCCTCAATGGACTATTTATTCTTATATTATTGATTCCTCCAAGTCTATCTATCATATACTCTTTAAGACTTTTCACATATTGAAAACTTGAATTTATATTCTCCATAGTTATCTCAGCAGCTTTATGTAAGCCAATTATTCCTGGCACATTATGTGTTCCACCTCTTATTCCACTTTCTTGACTTCCACCACTTATTAACGGATTTAATACTATACCTTTTTTAATAAAAGTAAACCCAACTCCCTTAGGCCCATGTATCTTATGTCCTGCTGCTGTTAATAAATCAATATTCATTTTTTTCACATCAATATTTAGTTTTCCATAAGACTGAACTGCATCTACATGAAATCTTGCTCTAGAACTCTTTTCTTTTATTAGCTTACCTATGTTCTCAATATCCTGTATAGATCCCATTTCGTTATTTACATGCATTATGGAAACTAAAACAGTATCCTTTGAAATGGAATTCACTAATTCCTCTAGTGATATTTTCCCATCTTTATCGACATTTAAATATGTAACTCTTACACCATTCTTTTCAAGTTCTCCATAAGTTGTTAATACTGAGTGATGTTCAAAAGCAGTAGTAATAACATGATGTCCAGGCTTTACTAACCCTTTTATTATTAGATTATTCCCTTCACTTCCTCCAGATGTAAATAATATTTCATCTTTTGATGCATTTAAACTTTTACCTATAAATTCCCTTGCTTCAGTTATTCTTTTTTCAGCTTTTATTCCTATTTTATGGAGAGATGATGGATTGCCGAAATATTCCTCCATGGCTTTTGCTGTTTCTGCTATAACTTCTTTAAAAGGTTTCGTAGTTGAACTATTGTCAAAATAAATTTCCAAACTTTATCCCTCCTTTAGAATTTTACAATAGATTTACACTTAATATAACAAATTTCTAATAATAAATAAAGCTTAAGAGTAAAAAAAGGCTATTTTTCAATAGCCTTTTTTTGCGCGCGATATTAAAATTTTTAAGGAGATTTACTCCATTGCTATAAACTCAACTTTTTCAACATCATTAATTTTAGATAAGCCTTCCATTAATGTAGCCAAATCACCTTTAATAGTTGAAATATTAATAGTCAAGCTTAAATTAGCTTTTTTATTCATTGGTATACCTTGATTGATAGTTATTATACTACCACCCTCTTCAGAAATATAATTTAATATTCCTGATAGTACACCCTTATTATCATTAATAATTAAATTTATTGTTACCTTTTGACCTTGATCTGTTTCTACTAGTTCGAAAACTGTATCCTTATACTTATAATATACACTCCTACTAATATTAACAGTCTTAGTAGCTTCAGTAACATCTTTTGCTTTGCCTTCTTTAAGTAATCTTTTAGCATCTACTACTTTTTCGTAAACATCTGGTAAGGCTCTTTTATCAACAATTAAAAATTTACTCTTCATTAGTACCACCTTTATATACAATTGCCCCCAAATTATCTATTTCAAGTTCTTGAACCTTCCATAAAATATCTTCGCATTTTAAAAAGTTTTTTATGCTATTAACAAATTCCTTTTCATTGTCTTTTATAATAACCATTATAGTTGGTCCTGCCCCACTTAAAAAACAACTTAAAGCACCTAAAGATATACACTTATTATAAACTAAATCATAGTTTTTTATTAATGGACTTCTATATTTTTCATGAATAACATCTTTACACCCATATTTCAATAAATCATATTTACCATTTGCAAAGGCTGAAATCATCAAAGATACTCTACTTATATTATATACAGCATCTCTAAAACTAACCTCTTTAGGCAATACCTTTCTTGAAATAGCTGTAGATAATTCAAAAGCAGGAATTATAGATATAAACTTAACTCCATCTTTTACCTCTATTTTGTTATATAAAACCTCTTCATCTTCTAATACCGATACAACCATTCCCCCAAAGAAAGCTGGTGCTATGTTGTCTGGATGTCCCTCTATATTAACTCCAATTTTGAATAATTCATCAATGCTTAATGGATTTCCCATAATATAATTAGCACCTAAAAGTCCAGCTACTATACAGGTAGAGCTTGAACCAAGCCCCCTAGATATAGGAATATCTTCTTTTACTAAACTTATTTTTAATCCTGAAGGAATATAATTACACTTTTGAAAACAAATCATCATTGCTTTATATACCATATTTTCTTCATTAGAATATTCTTCTTTAAATCCATAAAATTTCTTTCCTTCATGCTCTTCTGAAAATTCAAATTCGTTATATAGATTAAAAGCTATTCCTAATGTATCAAATCCTGGTCCAATATTCGCTGATGTAGCTGGGACCCTAACCCTAATCATTATTAACTCCTAAGAAATTTAAGAGAGTAGCTTTTAATTCATTGATTTCTGAAGAGTATTTATGAATAATTTCTTTTTTATCTAGTCCCTCTAAATTATTTGGAACATCAACCTTTGAATAATCATATATCTTATCTATTACTTTAAAATCATCACACTCTTCAATTTCTAATCCCAATGAATTTGCTATGCTTCTTGGAAATTTATATGGACTTGCCGTTGAAACAATTAAATATGGAGTTTTATCCTTAGTATCACTTACATACTTATTTAAAACTACATATGCAACTGCAGTATGTGTATCTATCAAATAGCCCTCTTTATTATATAAATTATTTATTGCTTCACATACTTCATCACTACTTGCATAATTGCCATAGAAATCTTTTAAATTGTCTTTTAGCTTTTCATTAATAGTATATATGCCATTAGAATTTAATTCTTCCATTAAATTCTTTATTTCATTATAGTCCCTACCACTTGCTTCAAATAATAATCTTTCTAAATTTGATGAAACTAATATATCCATAGAAGGAGATTCTGTCAAAATAAGCTCTCTTCTTTTATCATAAACTCCATCTCTAAAGAAATCAGAAAGTACATTATTTTCATTAGATGCACATATGAACTTTGCAATAGGAAGCCCCATTTCCCTTGCATAATATGCAGCAAGTATATTTCCGAAATTCCCAGTAGGCACTACTATATTTATTTTATCCCCTTGTTTTATTTTTTGCTTATTTACTAATTGTTGATACCCATAAAAATAATACACAATTTGAGGTATTAATCTTCCAATATTTATTGAATTAGCAGAAGATAGTATATAATTCTTTTTACTTAATTCTTCTTTAAACCCATTATCCCCAAATAATTCTTTTACGCCCCTTTGAGCATCATCAAAATTTCCCTTTATTCTTACTACCCTAACATTATTTCCTTCTTGTGTTATCATTTGCATCTCTTGTATAGGACTTACTCCCTCTTTAGGATAATATACAATTACTTTAAAGCCCCCAACATTTTTAAAACCTTCTAATGCAGCTTTTCCTGTATCTCCAGATGTTGCAGCTAATATAATTATTTCTTCATCCACATTAAGCTTTTTCTTTGCTAAACTCATAATTTGAGGAAGAAATAATAATGCTGCATCTTTAAAAGCTGAAGTTGGCCCATGGTATAATTCTAAGAAATTATTTCTTTCAACTACTTTAAAGCGGTCTTTATAAGCATTACTTATAGCTTGTTTTAGTTCATTTTCTGTAAAATCAGTGAAATATTCCTTTATTATTTCTAAGGCTAATTTTTCATAACTTATATTTAATTCATCTTTAATTTTCCTATACAAATTTGGAAAACTTTTAGGAACATATAGTCCACCATCACTAGCAATACCATTTATAGTTGCTTGAGCAGATAATATATCTATTTCTCCACCCCTTGTACTAATAAACCTCATGATTCCACCCCCAAATATTGGATTACTACCCTTTTTTTATATTACCATGTTTTTTATAGATGTACAAGTGTTTATGTATAGAATACATAAAAATAAAGGAGCTACCTTTGCAGCTCCTTAATTAAAAATATAGAATTATTCATTTTACATTGTGCTCTAGCACCATTAAATACTATTTTCTATCTTGACTTAATAAATAAATATATACTATTTATTAAGAAAATTACCCCTGAATAAAATAACACTATACCCCATTGACCAAGATTTAATGGTACAGTATTAAATACATCAGATAGGAATGGTAAGTATAAAATCGAAAGTACCATAGATATTGAAACTAAAACAGCACCTAATAAATATGGATTGCTAAACACTTTTATTTCAAAAATAGAATGTCTTTCAGATCTACATTCAAAAACATGTAAAAGTTGAGACATAACTAATGTAATTAAAGCAAGAGTTCTACATGTAGCTAGATCCATTCCATAAAGTCTTCCAGTCATAAATGCCATTAATGTACATATCCCAATTAAACATCCTCTAACTACTATTTTCCACCATAATCCTCTTGCAAATATACTTTCTCCTTTTTCTCTTGGCTGTTGCATCATTATATCTTTATCAGGTGGATCTACACCAAGTGCTATAGCTGGAAGGCCATCTGTAGCTAAATTTACAAATAATATTTGAATTGGAGTTAATGGATTTGGTAAGTAAAAAATAGAAGCTAAAAACATAGTTAGAACTTCACCTAAATTACAAGATAATAAGTATCTAATAAACTTTCTTATATTATCATATATTATTCTTCCTTCTTCTACAGCTGATACTATAGTTGCAAAATTATCATCCATTAATACCATTGATGCAGCTTCTTTTGTTACATCTGTACCTGATATTCCCATAGCTATTCCAATATCAGCTTCCTTAATTGCAGGTGCATCATTTACACCATCCCCAGTCATTGCAACTATATTATTTTGATTTTTAAAAGCCTTGACAATTCTAAGCTTATGATGTGGAGATACTCTAGCAAAAACTCTAATATTCTTTACTTTTTTATTTAAATCCTCATCACTCATTCTTTCTATTTCTTCACCAGTAACTGCTTGATCATCTGTATTGCAAATATTTATTGACTTAGCAATTGCTAATGCTGTATTTTTATGATCTCCTGTTATCATTACAGGCTGTATTCCTGCAAGTTTACATTTTAATACTGCATCCCTAACTTCAATCCTCGGAGGGTCAATACTACCTGCAACACCTAAGAAAATTAAATTTCTTTCTAATTCATCACTTTTTACCAATCCTGTTTCTTTATAAGCAGCTGCAATACATCTAAGTGCTCTATTTGACATAGCTTCTATATATGAAGCAACTTGTCTTTTCTTCTGAGCCGTTAATGGTTTAATAATTCCATTTTCTAATATATGTGTACATCTTTCTATTACTCTTTCTGGAGCCCCTTTCATGTAACATACTTCTTTGTTGCCTTCTCTTACTATAACGCTCATCATCTTTCTATTTGAATCAAAAGGAATATCAAAAATTCTATTAGCTTTTGATATAAAATCTTTTAAAACATTTTTATCATTAAAAAAGGCTTTTACTAAAGCTGTTTCAGTCGGATCTCCCATAAGAGCCTTATCTATACTTTTCTTAGTAAAATCATAATTACAATCATTACAATAAACAAATGCCTTTACTAAGTTAATATTATCCTTAAGTTCTTCATTATCTAAGTTATATATTCTTCCATTGATGTAAACTTCCTTTACAGTCATTTTATTTTGTGTTAAAGTACCTGTTTTATCAGAACATATTACAGATGTACACCCCAAAGTCTCTACAGCTGGTAATTTCCTAACTAAAGCATTCTTCTTTAGCATTCTAGATACACCTAATGCAAGTGCAACTGTTACTATAGCTGCGAGTCCTTCTGGTATAGCTGCAACTGCTAACGAAACTCCAAGTAAAAACATTTCGGTAATTTCATTACCTCTAATTATTCCAAGAACAGTTACAACAGCACATATTGCTAAACAAAGTGCTACAAGAATTTTTCCTAATGAATCTAGTCTTTCTCTTAATGGAGACTTCTCTTCTTCAATATTATCTAAAAGATTAGCAATTTTGCCCATTTCAGTATTCATTCCAATACTATCAATAAGTAAGGCTCCTCTTCCTTTTAATATAGTAGTTCCCATAAATCCTTGGTTTTTCCCTTTTTTTGAATCTTTTGAAACTCCGACCGATTCACCTGTTAAAAGCGATTCATCTACCATCATTCCTGATGATTCAATAAAAGTGCCGTCAGCTGGTATTCTATCTCCAGCCTCTAAAATTATTAAATCACCTAAAGTAACTTCTACTGAATTTATTACTTTTAAAACTCCATCTCTAATAACCTTACATGTAGGTGCTGCAAGCTCTTTTAACGCTTCAAGGGATTTTTCTGTTCTGTACTCTTGTACAAAGCCCATAATTGCATTTACTACAACTATAATAAGTATTGTTATGGCATCTGCTGTATCTCCCATTAGTGCAGATATAGCAGTTGCTGCTATTAATACCCAAACTATAAAGTCATTAAATTGAGATAAAAATATTACTATAGGTGATGACTTTTTCTTATGGGATATCTCATTTAACCCATAGTTTTTTTGTCTTCTCTCTGCTTCTTTTGTAGATAGGCCCATTGATATTTCTCGTTCCTGTATCACCGGTGTCCTCCTTATAATAGTTTCTATATATTATATTTAGTAAATCTATAGATATGATTTTTTTATAAATTTTAGCTAATATTTTATTAGTGCTTTTAAAAATGTATAGTTTAGACAAGTGAAATTCTACATATACTTTTATTAGGTATCTTTACAAAATTAAAATATAAATATAGAATATGAATAGATGATTTATAAACTAAGGAGGGTAATAACTTGAAAGATGTAGTATACGTAACTGGACATAAAAATCCAGATTCAGATTCGATATGTGCAGCCTATGCATATGCTGAATTTAAAAATAAGACAGGCAATCTACCTGCAATTCCAGTTAGACTTGGAAATGTAAATAGAGAAACTCAATATATTTTAGATTATTTTGGAGTTGAAGCTCCTCAATTATTAAAAACAGTAAAGTTAACTGTAGGAGACCTTAATTTTGATAGAATTACTCCTGTATCACCTGAAATATCTTTAAAAATGGCTTGGAACATAATGAGAAATAAAAATATAAAAACTCTTCCTGTAGCCGATGAGAATAATCATTTATTAGGTGTTTTAGCAATATCAAACTTAACTTCTTGCTATATGGATATATGGGATAATAGAATTTTAGCAAAGAGTAATACTACTTTTGAAAATATAGTAGATACTTTATCTGCAAAAGAAATATTTGCAAACCCTAATACAAATCACTTCCCTGGTAAAATAGTAGTAACTGCTATGAAACCTGAAAGCATGAAGGATCATATTGAAGAAGGAGATATTGCAATAGTTGGAGATAGAGAAGAAGTTCAAAATGCTCTTTTAGACTTAAATATTTCTCTTATGATAATAACTGGATCTCATACTCCAACTGCAAATATAATTGAAAAGGCTAAAAAGGCTAATGTAAGTGTTATTAGTACACCTCATGATTCCTTTACAGCATCTAGACTTATAATTCAAAGTATCCCTGTAGGATATGTTATGATAAAGGATAAATTAGTTACATTCTCAACAGAAGATTTAGTTGATGACATTAAACCTGTAATGGTTGAAACTAGATACAGAAGCTATCCTGTTATAGATGAAAATGGAAAAGTTCTTGGTACTATGTCAAGATATCATTTAATTTCAGACTATAGAAAGAAAATAATACAAGTAGACCATAATGAAAGAAGTCAATCAGTAGATGGATTAGAAGATGCTGATATTCTAGAAATCATTGACCATCATAGAGTTGCTGATATTCAAACTAGCGGTCCACTATACTTTAGAAGCGAACCTATTGGAAGTACTTCTACTATAGTTGGTAAATGCTTCTTTGAAAATGGAATAAGACCATCAAGACAAGCGGCTGGACTTTTATGTGGGGCAATTATTTCTGACACATTATTATTTAGAAGTCCAACTTGTACTCCAGTAGATAAGCATACTTGCTTAAGACTTGCTGAAATTGCTGGAATAAATGTTGAAGAATTTGCTAAAGAAATGTTTAAAGCTGGAACTTCACTAAAAGGAAAAACAGTTGAAGAAATATTTAATCAAGATTTTAAACCATTTGCAATTGGAGATACTAAAGTTGGTATAGCTCAAGTTAATACAATGGATATAGAAGGATTTATGCCTTTAAAGGATGAAATGCTTACATATATGAGTACTAAAGCTAAAGAAGCTGGTTTAGATATGACATTACTATTATTAACTGATATTCTTAATGAAGGATCTCAAATATTAGTAGCTGGAGATAAGCCAGAAATAGCTGAAAAAGCATTTAATGTTACTTTAAAAGATAGTACTGCATTCTTAGATGGTGTACTTTCAAGAAAGAAACAAGTAGTACCACCAATAACTGCAGCCATAGAAGGATAATAATTTAGTATCTAAATTATTAATTAAAGAATGAAAAAATGAAAAGAATCTGTTATCACAGATTCAAATGAAATAATGAAAAAATTATAGATAAAATTCCTAAGGAATTTCTAAATTAAAAAAGGCTGAGTGTGAGCTCAGACTTTATTCATTGAATAATTCAGTTTATCTGAATTATCACATTAATTCCTTCATTCTTTCATTTTTTCATTTTTTCATTCTTTCATTTTTTCATTTTTTCATTCTTCCCGTTTCTATCTAGCTCTCATATTATTAATCATTCCCCACATTTCATCAGCTGTTGATATTCCTCTTGAGCTTAATTCAAACGCTCTTTGCGTTAGTATCATATCTGAAAACTCTGTAGCTATATCTACATTAGAACCTTCTAGTGCACCTTGATATATATCAAAGTTATTAGTTCTCTGAACCTGAACTCCAGTAGCTGGGCTAAATAAATTATCTCCAACTGAAATAAAAGCTCTATCACCTACTGCTGAATATATTGGAATTTCAGCAACCTGAGTAAAATTTCCACCATCTTTTATATATATTTGTCCTTTTTTATCAACTAAAAAGTTATTTTTATTAAAAACAACATTATTTTCAGAGTATCCATTTAAATATTTTAATTCTACTTTATTACCTCTTTTATCAACTAACTTCCCACTACCATCTATTGCAAAAGAACCGTCCCTTGTATATAATTCATTTCCATCTGAAGTAGTTATTTTAAAATAACCTTGCCCATCTATTGATAAATCGGTGCTTAACATAGTCTCTTGCAGAGAACCTTGAGTATTATCCCTATACCATTCTGAAGTTTTTGTACCAGTTCCTATAACAGAATCTTTATCATTAATAGGATTTCCAGCTCTATCTAAAGACTCAGATAAAAGATCCTTAAATCCTACTTCAATCTTTTTATATCCCATGGTATTAGAATTTGCAATATTATTTGATATAGCATCTAATTTATCTTGATTAGCATTCATACCAGTCTTTGCTGTCCATATAGTTCTTAACATAGATCCTTCCTCCTATTACCTAACTGATCCTATTTCATTTGCGGCTTTTCCTAAAGTTTCATCAATGGTCTGCACAATTTTTTGATTAGTTTCAAAACTTCTCATTGTTGTAATCATATTTACCATCTCATTACTAATACTTACATTAGAACTTTCTAAAGCCCCTTGTGCAATATATACTTCAGCATTAAAAATAGGATTGTCTCCACGATAAGAGTTATCCCCTATTTTTTCTATTGAACTATAATCTTGAAAATCCGCTGTTGCTATTGTATAAGTGGCTACATCACCAACAAAAAGATTATTATTTTTATCAAGAAGAATATTATCTGCTCCCACAAATATAGGTTCTAGGCTTCCGGTATTTTTATTTATTCCTAATACTCTATCACCATTTGTAGTCATTAAATACCCATTGTTCCCTACTTTGAAGTTCCCATCTCTAGTATAAATAACTTCACTCCCATTATTCCCTTGTCTTTCTATAGCAAAAAAACCTCTTCCATCAATAGCAAAATCTGTCTTCTTATCAGTATTCTTTAATACACCTTGAGTAAATGTAGTTTCTACTGTATCAATCTCAGAACCTAAACTAATAGCTCCTAATTTTTGAGTTACATTTCTTCCATTCACTATCTTATCTTTATTTTGTAACATAACCTCATCAAAGCTCTTCACTGATAAATTATCACCTTTAAAACCTGTAGTATTTGCATTAGTCATATTATTAGTTATAGTATTTTGTCTATTTTCTAAAGTTACTAAACCTGATACAGCAGTATATAAACTCCTAATCACTTATATCATCCTCTCCAAATAATGCTTTACATTCATCGTTATAATGCATCCCAAGACCTCTTGCTTTTTCTTCTATTTTATCGTTTGATAATTGAATATTATAACTATAGCTAAACATAATTATAGTACTTATAACCAATCCAATTCCTATTCCTAAAAGTATTTTTCTATCTGCCAGGAAGTTAAATAAATTGATTATTTTCTCAATAAACTTTTTATTAATAAGATCTCCCCCTTACCAATAGATAGTTTTTTACATATTTCATCATCTGATAAACCTTTATCTAAAAGTTTTTTAACCTTCTTTTGTTTTTCACTTTGTGTTGCGTCTTCTTTAGAACCCTCTATTTTATTTGAAAAATTTATACTAGATATAACATCTTCTTTTACATTTATTTGGTTTCCGTTAAAATCATTTATACAATTCTTATTATCGACTTCAATATAGCTTTTCTTTAGGGAATTTACTGATAATCTTAAATCTTCAATTTCTCTTTGAAGCTCTAACACAGTTTCAGCCATATCCTTCCTTATCGTAATAATTTCAACATCGTAATCTCTGCTATTATTATTTTCTTCCCGCTCTAGTGTTTTTTCAAAAGATTTATCCTCTTTTTTTATGGCTCTAAAATTCAATAATATTAATAAAATTCCTAATATAAAAATAAATATAGGAAGCATTCTCATCCCTCTTTTTACTACATATAATGATTTCTTTGCATAATTTCTCTTAAATTTCTTATAGCTCTACTATGTAATTGACATACTCTTGACTCTGATACTTCTAAAACTTGTCCAATTTCTTTTAAGGTGAATCTTTCATAATAATATAACTTTAATATTAATTTGTCTTTTTCCTTTAGCTTTTCTATAGCTCCTGATAAAATTTCAATTTGTTCCTTATACTCTAATGATTCTTCAGGAGAAATTAGAGCCTTATCTTCTATAGTTTCTATTATAGTTACATCATCATCATCAGAGTAAATTACTGATTCTAAAGAAATTATGGACATATAATTAATATAATTTTCTACTTTGGATACTTCGGATTCTGTTACATTTAAATCTATAGCAATTTCTCTTAGAGATGGTTCTCTCATAAATGTATTTTGCAACCTCTCAACTGATTCATTGTACTTAGCTAACTTATCCATAGCGCCCTTAGATATTGGTCTATTTTTTCTTATTTCATCTATCATAGCTCCCTTTATTCTTAGAGTTGCATAGGATGAAAATTTCATTCCTTTAGACGAATCATATCTATTGATTGCATCTAAAAGCCCAACAACCCCGTAACTGACTAGATCTTCATATTCTATATACTTAGTTTTACCTAGCAGTATTCTTGAGGCTAAATATTTAACTAATGGTATGTACTTTTCAACTATTTTTTCCTTATGAATTACAGGGCTTTCACATTCCATTTACTATACCTCCTAAACTAGTTCCCTTTGCTTACGCATTATTTTAAAAACAGTTTTTATTATTTTTTCTCTAGTTGAATTATCTATATCATCAAAATTTATTCCATAAATATATTTTCTATCTTCAGTCTTTTCAATTCTTACAACTCTGCCCTTAACAGATATTTTTTCACTATCATATGTTAAATTAGAAATAATAGTATCATTAACCGATAACTCTTCCTTAACTTTGATTTTCATTCCCCCACCACTTAGATCTAAAAGCAAAGCATTCTCACAGTTATCTTTTCCTTTAATGTCTATTTCTAAATCTGTTTCCTTTAAATAACTAATAATTTGTACTATATTTACTCTGACATAATCTCTTCTTTGAACTCTTTTAATATCATAAGGCTTATTTAATCTATAAAAAGGTATTTTTTTTTCTATATATCTTCCTAATACCTTGGTTTTATATGTAAATAAATTACCCTTTTTATCATAAAAAATTTGCTCTATTTCATCCCCTTTACTTAAAGTTAAGTAAATTCCGTCATAAACAGGAATAGTAATTAAAATTTCCTTCTCATTAATATCCTGAATATTTGATTTATACATACTTTCTTCCCATAAAATAGTAACCCTAGAGTTAATTGTTATATTTAAATCCACCATATTTACCCCCTAAGAAAAAATACTAAATATCCTTTTAAACAATCCTTGAGCTCCACTCCCATCAACTTTTTGATTATTTCCTAATATTTTCATGGTTATTTCTTCAATACATTTTGATGCATCTGAATAAGGGTAACCTAAAATAAAAGGCAATTGATTTCTAACTGACATAGTAATTTTTCTATCATCAAAAATATATCCTAAATAATTTATATCTAGAGATAGGTATTTCTCAACTACACTTCTCAATTTAAAGAAAGTCCTCTCTCCCTCTTTTTTTTCTAAAACTTTATTGACTACAATACTAGCTTTACTCTTTATTTTAAAATGATTCACTGCTTTTAGAAGGCTATATCCATCTGTTAAAGAAGTGGGCTCTGGAGTTGTTACTAAAATAACTTCATCAGAACATGCAATAAAGGCTAATACACTTCTGCTTATTCCTGCACCTGTGTCAATAAATATATAATCAAAACCTTCAAGCATTTCAATTTTTTTTAAAAATAAATCCCTTTGATTTTGCTGTAAATCTTCTATATTATTAAGTCCACTTCCTCCTGGAAGTAATTTAACTCCTTCTGGTCCATCTACGATAATATCGTCTATTTCAAGACTTCCGTTAATTAAATCCAATACACTATTCTTTGGATATATCCCCATCAATACATCATCGTTACCCATGCCTATGTCAGCATCAAATATCAAAACCTTTTTTCCCTTTTTAACCAAATTAATTGCTATGTTAACTACAAAATTACTTTTTCCTACCCCACCTTTACCAGATGTAATAGTTATAATTTTACTCTTTTTACTTCCAAAATCTCCTCTATTAGCTAGCATCCTTAAACTTTCTGCTTGATCTAACATATACTATCCTCCCCAAGGATTAGTTTACATAACTCTTCTTTAGATGGAGTTTTTATATCGTCTGGAACATTTTGCCCAGTTGATATAAATGCTATATCTTTCTTTGATTTTTTTATAATATTGTAGATACATCCATAAGAATTTGTTTCATCTAACTTGGTAATTATTATATTTTCATAATTTATTTCCCCATACCCATTTAAGATTGTCTCTATATCTTTATTTTTAGTAGTTCCACTTATTACCAAGGAAATATTATCTGCATCTATTTTCTGAATAAACGCTCTTAATTCTGATATTTGCATTGTATTTTTACTACTTCTACCTGTAGTATCAATTAATATCACTTCACAAGCATGTAGTTCTTTAATAGCCTGTTCCATTTCCTTTAAAGTAATTACTACTTTAAAAGGAATATTCATAATTTCTGCATAGGTTTTTAATTGTTCTACTGCACCTATTCTATATGTATCTATAGTTATTAATCCGACCTTCTTTTTTTCAATTAAAGAAAGTCTTCCTGCAAGTTTTGCTATAGTTGTGGTCTTTCCTACCCCTGTTGGACCAATTAATGCTATCTTTCCACTTAAATTCTTATCATAAACATTAATATCCTTATATATTTGTTTATAGAAATCGTCTTTAAAATCTTCTATTTTATCATAAGAGTCAAAATCTAATCCATCTATTAAAAATTTATCTACATCTATTTCATTTAAATAATTCTCTACTAAATTATCTTCTTTTTCTTTGTTAGTATTTTTAATAACCTTATTTAATAAATCTTTGATTTCCCTTACTTCTTCATTTAAATTATCTTTAGGTTCCTTAGACTTATTATCATCCTTTTCCATAATGTTCTTTATATCATTTAGAGAAGATTTGAAGTCATCAATATCATTATCTTTATTAATGCTAATACTTTTATTTTTTCTTTCTAATTTAGTATTTTCTAATGCAGCTGTTACTTCAATCAGCTTTGGCTTAAAATAACCCATAAATCCAGAATCTCTTATTTTTCTTTGACTAATTATTATAGCGTCCTTTCCAAGTTCATATCTAATTCTAGTCAACGCCTCATTCATATTTTTTACAACATACTTCTTTATAACCATTATAGTGATATTACTCCTTCTGTCCTTATTTCTACATCATTAGGAATTTCATTTAATGATATTACCATAACATGTTGGAATACCATTTCTATTAGCTTTCTAAATACTGGTCTTATATTTGGAGATACTAGTATTATAGGTTGATTATTATAGAAATAAACTCTATCTAACGTATCTCTTACACAATTAAATATCTTAGTAGTTGTATCTGGATCTACTGCTGGGAATGAACCTTGTATTGATTTTTGTGTATTTGTAGCTACTATTTCTTCAATTTGTGATGATAAAGTAACTACTGTTATTCTTCTATCTTCATCTACAATTTGATTGCATATCGTTCTAGCAAGTGAAAATCTCACATATTCTGTCAGTAATTCTAAATCCTTTGTCAACCTTGAATTGTCTGCTAGTGATTCAAGAATAGTAACCATATCTTTTATAGGAACCTTTTCCCTTAATAAATTTTGTAATACTTTTTGAAGCTCACCTATTGTAATAAGATCAGGAATTAATTCCTCTACAACAGCACTATACTTTTCCTTAGTATTTTCAACTATTAACTGAACCTCTTGCCTTCCTA
The DNA here is from genome assembly GCF_033043255.1 of Clostridium lamae. Lineage (NCBI taxonomy): Bacteria > Bacillati > Bacillota > Clostridia > Eubacteriales > Clostridiaceae > Clostridium > Clostridium lamae. The sequence goes on from NZ_JASCQJ010000003.1 coordinate 78,364, forward strand.
ATAATTCATAGGAATGTGCTTTTATTGTTTCAGTTAAATGAGTTACCATAACTGTAGTTGGATCTACAACTGTTAGTCCTTTAATTTCAGCTTCTTCCCTTTGATCTTTATTTATCCATACTGCTGGTAGGTTAAATGTAGGCTCAATAGTCCTTATTCCTGCTATTTGTGAATTATCACCAGATGGATCCATACATAGTAACATATTTGCCATAAGCTCCGCTGATGCAATAACAGTTCCTCTTATCTTTATTACATATTCATTTGTTTTTAATTGAAGATTATCCCTAATTCTAATAGGTTGAACAACTATCCCCATTTCAATTGCACATTGCCTTCTGACAGAAGCAATTCTTTGTAGTAAATCTCCACCTGTAGATTCGTCTGCTAATGGTATTAGCCCATAGCCTATCTCTACTTCCATCGGCTCTACAGAAATCAGGCTCATAACATTCTCTGGTTCTTTTCTTTCCATTTCTGTATATTCTTCTTCTTCTCTTGCAATTTCTTGCTCTTGAGTTTTTTGTTCTTCTTTTATTAAAAGATATGTAGCAATACTTCCTGTTACTGCAGCTAATAAAAATGGAAATTTAGGCATACCTGGTATTAAAGCTAAAAAGAACATTACTGCAGATACAATACCTAAAGCAATAGGAAAATTAGTAAGCTGCTTGCTAAATGTCTTACCAAAGTTATCGGCTGAGCCTGATCTAGTTACTAAAATACCTGATGCTGTAGATATTAATAAGGCTGGTATTTGGCTAACTAATCCATCACCAATAGTAAGTTTTACATATAACTCTCCAGCTTGTGCAATGCTCATTCCTCCCATTACCCCAATAATTATACCTGCTATTATATTTATTATAGTTATTATAATTCCAGCTATAGCATCTCCTTTTACGAATTTAGATGCTCCATCCATAGAACCATAAAAATCTGCTTCTGATTGTAAATCTTGTCTTCTTTTTCTTGCAGTTACTTCGTCGATTATGCCAGCATTCAAATCAGCATCTATACTCATTTGTTTACCTGGCATAGCATCTAAAGTAAATCTTGCTGATACTTCTGAAACTCTTCCTGCCCCGTTTGTAATTACGACAAATTGTATAATTATTATAATTAAGAATATTATTATTCCAACAACATAATTTCCGCCTATAACAAATTCTCCAAAAGCTTCAATTATACTTCCTGCATCACCTTCGCTTAATATAAGTCTTGTAGATGATATATTAAGGCCTAGTCTTAATAGTGTAGTTACAAGTAAAAGTGTTGGAAAAACTGATAATTGTAATACATTTGTAGTAAACATAGTTATCATTATGATTACAGCTGAAAGTGTAATATTAAATGCTAATAAAATATCTAATATTAGTGGTGGCAGAGGTATTATTATCATAAGTACAATACCTAATACACCGAAGGCTACTAATACATCTGTATTTTTCTTTAAATCAAACTTATTATTTATAAGCAACCTTATCCCATCCTTTATTATCTAGTACTTCTTTTTTTCTTATCTAATTTATATACCATGGCTAAGACTTCTGCTACCGCTTGATACATATCTTGTGGAATCTCTTTATCAATTTCTACTGATTGATATATCATTCTTGCTAATGGCTTATTTTCTATTATAGGAACTTTAGATTCAATAGCTTTTTCTTTAATCTTAATAGCTATAGCATCTGCTCCCTTAGCTACAAGCATAGGTGCTCCCATCTTTCCTTCCTCATATTTAATAGCAACAGCTAAATGAGTCGGGTTAGTGATTACTACAGTGGCCTCGCCAACTGATTGCATCATCCTTCGTTGTGACATTTCTCTTTGTCTTTGTTTTATCTTAGATTTAATTTGAGGATCTCCCTCCATTTGTTTGTATTCTTCTTTAATTTCTTGTTTACTCATTCTTATCTCTTTTTGGAAAAGTATATATTGAATTACATAATCTAATATAGCCACAACTACTAGTAATACACATATCTTAACAAATATCCCTACCAATAAGGATTTAACTTCTCCACCTAGTGAAGGTAAATAAATATTACTAATTTGCATTATCTTATTAAAATTATCTTTTATATAGTTATAAGCCATGAAAAAAATAATGGATATTAAAATTAAATTTTTCACTAATTCTACTAAAGATTTTTTTGAAAACATATTCTTAAATCCATTAATTGGATTCAACTTTCCGAAAGAAGGTTTTATAGCATCTTTGACAATCAAAAAGCCTGATTGAACTAAACTTGCTGCAACTCCAGCAATCATAATTGGGAGTATTACAGGCATCATAGCCATGGCTGCCCTACTCAATACTAATATACTTATTTTATTTAAACTTTTTTCTGTAATCTCCATAGTTCCCATATCACCCAGGAAATAAATTACCCCATCTCTTAATGTAGATACAATAAAACCACTCAAAACAACTATTACAAGAGTAGTAGCTACCAAAGTTATAGCTAATCCTACATCTTTACTTCTAGGAACTTGACCTTTTTTCCTTGAATCACTTTTCTTCTTGGGCGTTGCTTCTTCTGTCTTTTCATCTGCCCCAATTAAAAATATTAAAGGAACTGTAGATATAATTTTTCTAAATATATCTGGTAAATAACTAATGTTATTTACAAATAGCTTAATTATGATTGGTAAAGATACTGAAATTGCTATAATTCCAATTAACATCTTTACTGGCATTCCTAATATCATTACATTTATTTGAGGTACTGCCCTTGATATCAATCCCATAGAAAAATCTACTAATATTATTATCAATACTATTGGTATTGCTATTTTCAATCCTATTACAAAATAATTTGCGATAATCTCAATCATAGTCGTCATTGTATCTCCATATAGTAACCCATTACCCATAGGTAATATTACAAAATTCTCTATAAGACATTTAATCAACATATGATGACCATCTACTATAAAGAAAATTACTAGTGATATATAATGAAGTAAGTTTCCTGTTATAGTTGTATTTGCTTTACTATTAGGATCAATAGTATTTAACATACTAAGACCTATATTTACATCTATTAAACTTCCTGCCATAAGTAATACTTGAAAAGCTATATTAGAAATCAATCCAAGTATTAGTCCATTTGTAACTTCAAAGAACATATAAATTATCAAATAATAATTGCTAGTTATTTCTCCAATACTTGAATAATCTATTCCTCCTAACAAAGAAAAGGAAAAAATTAAAGAAAACATGGCTTTTAATGTTTTTGGAGTTCCACTTGGAAAAAATACATTAGTTATGGCAAAAAATGAAGTTACTCTTAAAAATATTAAAAATAGTGCCAAAAAGTAGGCTGTATTTATCATACTTTACCTACCTCCCTAAGTAGATATTTTTATAATTAATTCAAATATTCTTTCAGTAAAGCTTACTAATGTATGTAGCATAAAACTCCCTAATAATAATCCTACTGCTGCTATACCAATAAGCTTTGGAACAAATGTTAGTGTCTGTTCCTGGATTTGAGTAGTTGCCTGGAATATACTAATTATTAGTCCAATAACTATGGACACAATTAGTATTGGTCCTGCTACCTTTAAAGCTGTAAATAAAGAATCTTTTACTATTCCCACTACTAAATTCTCACTCATTTTTCAACTTAACCTCCAAAGCTCATAATTAAGGATTTCACCATTAGGTACCATCCATCTACCATAACAAATAGAAGAAGTTTAAATGGCAATGATACCATAGCAGGAGGTACCATAAACATACCCATAGCCATAAGTATACTTGCTACTACCATATCTATTATTAGGAATGGTAGGAAAAGTAAGAAACCTATTTGAAATGCTGTCTTTAATTCACTAATTGCAAAAGCAGGTATTACAACAGTTAGTGGAATATTCTCTTTAGTTATTTCCTGTGCATCCATTTTTGAAGCTTCAATAAACAATTCTAAGTCTTTCTGTCTAGTTTGCCTTAACATAAATTCTCTTATGGGCTTACTCCCAGATGCCATCGCCTCTTCTTGAGTGATTTCATTATTCATAAATGGTTTAAAAGCATTATCATTTATTTCTGAATATACTGGTTGCATTATAAAAATAGTTAAAAATAAAGCAAGTCCAATAAGAATCTGGTTAGGAATTGATTGTTGTGCTCCTAATGCATTTTTTAAAAATGAAAATACTACTATTATCCTTGTAAAAGAGGTCATCATAATTATGATAGATGGTAGTAGAGTTAATATTGTTAATACAATTAATAACTTTATATTATCTACATAATTTTGAGGTGATGTACTTTCTCCGCCTACTGATATGTTAACATCTGGTATATTAATAGGCTCAGCATTTACGCTTGTTCTAATTGTAAATATTAGTCCTATTACTAAAAACATTATGAATAAATATTTATTCTTCTTCATGAAAATCTTCCTTTAAGTTATTTTTCCTCTTAAATCTATTAATTTTTGATTTAAATTCTGATACAGCTTTATAATATTGCTGATTCAATTTTTCTTTTTCTTTAAGTTTATTTTCTTCTATCATTAATATATCTTTATCAGATAATTCCTCTAACTTTTCAATATTACTATTGCATATACCTAGTACATATCCCTTAGTTCCAACTTTAACTACTGTTATAGATGATTCCTTTGATATTTGAGTACTTTCTAAAACTTTAATATACTTACCATTATTCATCTTATTAAGCCTATCTCCACTTAGCTTAAATGTTAGATACATAAGGCCTAAAACAGTAGCTAAAGCAAATATTAATTTAAAAATTAAAACTAATAACTCCATCTCTTAACCGACCTTCTCATTACTGTACTATTATTTCACTTATGTATATATCTTTTAATAGTCCACTAGTAAGCTTTTGATTTATTCTAGAAATTAAATCTCCCTTTAAAACCACTTCATTTGCAGGCTCAAAATCTTTAGCCTTGCAAGATTTTATATAAAAATTAGCTACATCCCTAATAACTATTTTTTTATCTTCGATTTCACTAGCTATATCTTCATTTGCTTTATCATAGCTTACAGACATATTAAGCTTCACATACCTCTTAGAACCTTCATCACTTAAATTCACGAAAATTTCTCCAATTTCAACAAAGCCTTCTTGCATAATTATTGGTGCTGAAGCATTATTCTTACTGAGATAAAAATAAAATCCTCCAAAGGCACCTGCTCCTATAAAAATTAGTAAAATTAAAATAATTAAGATTGGTTTTTTATTTTTTTTATTTTCTGCAGCCATTTTAGTTTTCCTCCTTATCAGCTGTAACTATCAATATATCAACTCTTCTATTCTTAGCCATATCTTCATAAGTATCATTAGATGCTACAGGCTTGAACTCTCCATAACCTATAGCAGAAAATCTTCTAGGATCTTGTCCCATGATTTCAACAAAATATCTTACTACATTAACAGCTCTGTCAGCTGATAATTCCCAATTTGAAGGGAACCTTGAAGTTTTTATAGCTCTATTATCTGTATGTCCCTCTATTAATACAGGGTTATCCATTTTTGAAATTATAGTTGATAATTTTCTTAGTATGTCTTTGCTTTCTTCTCTTAGATCTGAACTTGAAGTTTCAAATAATATATTGTCTCTTAATTGCATTGCAACTCCTCTTTCATCATCTATAATTTCCACTACATCTTGTAAATCATTTTGAACTACAAAACTTTTAATGCTATTATATAATTTTTCTCCTTCAGTTAATTCCTTTCCACCATCAATAGCTTCCTCATTTTCTCCACCTATTAATGGAACTTCACCGTTATATAAATTATATTGCATTATACTATCTCCACTATCTCCACTCATCATAGATGTGAAAGCATTAGATATGCTCTTTGTTTTTTCTGAATCAACAGTAGCCATAGAATATAACAAAACAAAAAAAGTAAGTAGTAAAGTTACAGTATCAGCATAAGTTGCCATCCACTCATCGCCTCTTAAGCCCTCACTTTTATTCTTTTTCTTTCTAGCCATTAAATAATAACTCCTTCACCATTCTCAATGCTGTTATTCAAATATTCTAATTTCTCCTTAGGAGGTAAATATGTTATTAGCTTTTCTTCTACAATTCTTGGATTTACACCTGATTGTATTGCAAGTATTCCTTCTAAAATCATTTCCCTTTCACTAGCTTCCTTAGCGCTCTTTTGCCTTAAATTAGAAGCGATAGGATTACAGAAAATATTAGCTAAAAGTGATCCATAAAATGTAGTTATCAAAGCCTTACCCATACCAGATGCAATATTAGCTACATCTGTTAAATTTGCAAGCATTTGAATTAGTCCAATTAATGTACCAAGCATACCAAATGCAGGTGCATAAGCTCCCCAGGCTGCGTAAATACCTGCTCCCCTTTCATGTCTATTTTCCATTTCTCCAATTTCAAGTTCTAATATTTCCCTTATAGTTTCTGGTTCAATACCATCAACGACCATTTGTAGACCTTTCTTCATAAAAGGATCTTCCATTTCAGAAATATCATCTTCTAAAGATAATAGTCCTTCTCTTCTAGCCTTTTTTGAAAGGTTGCCAAACTTTTCAATTATATCTCTTCCAGATGAACTATTTTCCTTAAAAGCTTGCATAAAAAGCTTTCCCATATTTTTAACTTCATCTAATGAATATGTAATTAATAAAGCTGATAATGACCCTCCAACTGTTATTATTACAGATGCTACGTCCCAAAATATTATAAGACTACTTCCAATTAACATCCCATAAATCATAAGTACTATGCTTAATACCAAACCAATTGAGGTTAATATGTCTGACTTTTTCATATAATATTGCCTCCCATTACAATCTATAAGTAAAAATCTTATTTTTATATTTAATTACTTTTTCTACTACCTCTTCTACACTTTCAAGAACTATATACTTTTTACCATTAGTTAATGTTATCAAGGTTTCAGGAACTTCTTCAATTTTTTCTATATGATCTGCGTTTAAAATAAACTCTTTATTATTCATAGCTATTAAATCTATCATTATCTCTACCCACTTTTTTATAATATTTAAAATAAAGACTATAAGTTATTTAATATTAGGAGCTATCTAAGCAGCTCCTAATTTAAAATAGCATATTATCTTTTTAGATTAATAATATCTTGTAGTATTTCATCGCCAGTTGTAATCATCTTTCCTGCAGCTTGAAATGCCCTACTTGAAACTATCATATCAGTAAATTGTTCTGATAAATCTACATTAGACATTTCAAGCATACCTTGAAGGTTATCCCCATATCCATTAGAGTTATCATCATTCAATGTTCCAACACCACTCTTAATAACTGCATCTCCTGAGTTAACTGAAGAACTATAAAGATTTCCACCAAGTTTCGTTAAGCCTTCAGGATTTTTAAAGCTAGCCATAGCAATTTGTCCAAGTGCAGCTACTCTACCATCTTCCAATACCCCATTGATAATTCCGTTTTTATCTATTGTATATGTCTTAACTCTTAATTCTGTATCTGTTCCAGGTATCTTAACCTTATCTGGAATCTTAAGAGTTTTTAACTCTCCATCATATGACTTTAAATCTTTTGTCCCATCTACAAAGTTGATACTACCATCAGTATTCATACTTTCTACAGGAGTTCCCCCATATGTTTCTTCTGAAACTACTCCTCCAATTTCCATTGGTTTTCCTGTTGCACTTACACCTTGGTCTATTCCTTTTCCTTCTAATGCCCTAGTTAAAGCATCCTGTATATTCTTAGCTGTAATAGCATTTGGAGTAACAAAATCACCATTAATAGTTATAGTTTTGCTTTTTTCATCAACATTAGCTGAAGTTTTAGTTCCAGGAGTTATAGTTCCTAATTGGAATTTGTACCCATTAAGTGCTGCACCAGCATCAAAAGTTATTTCAACTCCTCCAACTATAATCTTTCCTGGTGCTTTATATGAATCCCCACCTTCAATATTATCTGAAGTTAATCCTGTATAAGGTTTAGATGTTCCAGATACTTTTACTTCAGGTGAATTAGCTCCGTGAGCATCAGCTAAAGCTTGATTTATTTTATCTTCTAAATCTCTTGCAGCTAATTTCTTAGTAAAATCACCTATTATAACTAATTTAGGTGGATTTGTTCCTGTTGACTCTGTGTAAGCTACATTTAACCCTGGCTCATTAATATCTGTAATTTCAAATTCTAAATTATTTAATAATATTCCTGGCGGTAGTTCTACAACTAATCCTCCTATATTTAATGGCTTTGGTGAAGATTCAGTAACACCTTCTTGGAATTTAACTTTATTAGTTATTTGTATTGAATCTATCCCTCCGTCAACCTCTAATTGAGTTTTAAGTCCATTTGCCTTTAATGCACTATTTAATTTAGTTTCCAATTCTGCATCAGTAAACTTTGCTGGAGTTGAATTAAAATCTCCATTAATAATTATATTTCCATTTTCAACAACAACTGTTAATGGAGTACCAACTGAACTTTCTCCAATTGATATTGTATAATCATTAAGTTCTCCATTAGCTGGCACAGAAAAAGTAAATCCACCAACAGCTTTAGCCGCACTTCCATCCTTTGCATCTACAATTCTCGCTTCAGCATTTTCTTTACCTGAATCATCTGATGCACCACTTATATTACTAAATGTGGCAGGAGCTCCTGTAACCTTTGCTTCTTGTGTAATTCCAGCCTCTTCAAGCTTACCATTTATCTCATCTTGTAAATCTGATGCATTAAATGTTTTATTTAAGAAATCTGCATTAATAACAATCTTCTTCCTACCTTTTTCTACATTTACTTCTAATGGATCTGCTGATATTTCCCCAATTTCAAAGCTATATCCATTTAAATCGCTACCTTCATTAAGTTGAATAGTAAATCCAGCTATAGATATAGCTTTAGGTGCTAATGCATCTGTACCACCTATAACAGATGATGAAGCTAAACCATCAAAACTTATAGGTTTTCCGCTTACAAATATTTGTTGAGATATACCTGCTGAAGATAATCCTTTATTTATAGCTGATTCCACCTGTGCAGGAGTTAATGCCCCTGTACTAGAAAAATCACCGTTTACTATAATTTGCTTTTCTGATTTATTAACTTCTGCTGATGTTACTGTTCCTGGTCCAATAGCTCCAAGAACAACTTTAAATCCGTTTAATTGAGAGCCAGGCCCAAATCTAAAATCTAATCCTGCTGTACTAACTGCATTGGAAGATTTTCCTGTAGCATCTTGTGCACTATCATCATTAGTTAATGAATATCCCATAACCCTAAATCCATCACCAGTTAATAAATTCCCTTGTTCATCCAGTATAAATGAACCATCTCTACTATACATTATTTCACTTCCAGAATTACTAAGTGATTGTTCTGTAATATTATGCGCCCCTGCTCTATGATTCACTTCTAATACTCCATCATATATTGCAGGACCTTTACTTACCATAAAGAATCCATCCCCATCTATTGCAACATCCAATTGTCTTCCTGTAGGTTGCATCATACCTTGAGTCATAACAGAATCGATACTCGCTAGTTGTACTCCTAATCCAACTTGACTAGCATTAACTCCTCCTTGGTTATTAGATGGTGCCATTGCATCTGAAACATTTTGACTAAGCATATCGCTGAATCTTGCTCTAGATGATTTAAAAGATGTTGTTCCTACATTGGAAATATTATTACCTATAACATCTAATTTTGTTTGATTTACTTTCATACCGCTTATACCGGAATACATTGATCTTAACATTAATTGACCTCCAATCCATTATTTTCTTGTATCTATCATTCAACAAGAATTAAGCCTCCTATATTAGGTCCAGCTTATAAAATTACTACACTATCAATATTTGTATAAATATTATCCTTTGCTCTATCTTTCTCTATAGCTGTAATTACAGTTTTATTCTCAATACTAGCAATTAAAGCTACGTCCTTATAAATCATTACAGAATTTTTCGAACCTTTTTCTTCTGCTATTTTAAAGCCCTTTCCAATTTCCTTCATATCTGCTTCAGTAAAATCTATATCTCTTAGCCTATCTGCAGCATGTTTAGATAAGGTGTACTGATTATTACCTTTTTTAATTTCATCTTTTAATACATCATTAAAATTGATTTTATTATTGGTAGACCTTTCACTTATGCTTTCATTAGGTAATTGAAAATTGCCTATTGGATAAGCCTGTCCATTTACTACTCTAAAGCCCAAAATATCACCTTCTTTAACTATTAAACATCAGTTTGTTCAGGCTTTATTTCTTCTTTGCTATTAGAAGCTTTAATAATCTTATCATAAGTAAATTCTTGTATCTCATCACTATCATGTAATTTAACCCTTACTTTTACTATGCCTTGATCCTTAACTACACCTAGAACTTCACCAGTAATATTTTTATCAGTTGCATCCTTTTGATTTAATTCAATATGTTTGCCTATAAATGATGATGCAACTAGGAATGACATATTTCCATTAATATTATTTATAGCAGGTATTGAGTAATCAGGTACATCTAAGACAGTAAGAACATCCTTTAAATCGAAATCCTTGTAAGTATTTGTTCCATTCTCATTAATCTCTACTGAAATAGTAGTTTTAGATGAATTTGTCGTTACAGATTTTACTATACCTGTATAATTTACTCCTTCGCTATTAACGCTCTTTAAGGTTACTCCCTTTCCTACCATTGAATTATTTGCATACCCACTCATTGTATTATTTAAATTAGTCATTTGCTCCATAGAAGCAAATTGTGCCATTTGAGTAACATATTGAGTTGAATCATTATTACCCATTGGATCCATATTAGATAATTCTGCTGATAATATTGTTAAAAAAGCATTTTTATCCATATCTTCTCCTGATTTTACAATTCGGGTTCCTCTATCAGTTGCTCTAGCTCCAGTATAAGTATTTATTGCATTTGCCATTTATACACCTCCTAAGCTAATAAATTTACATTGCTTTCATTAAGTAAAGCTTCAATTTTTTCTTCTTCCTCTATAGACATAGTCTTTATTTTATCTATTTTTTGATTTTCAAAAGATTCCTTTGAGCTATCCCTTCCACTAAAGAAAGTAGTATCTTCATTATATATTCCTATATTAACCTCTTGAATTCTAATATTTTGATTTTCTAATGTCTTCTTTATTTCATTTAAATTAGAATTTAATAAATTGTATGTTTCTTTAGATGTTGCCTTTATATCAGCCTTCATTATTCCTTCTTCAGAAATAAGTTTTATAGTCATTTCACCAAGTTCTTTTGGATATATCTTAACCTTTAATTCTTCTACTGAATTTTTAACCATATATTTAATATTCTTAATAAAATCTAAGTTTATATTATCTTTATTAATAAATACTGGTTCCTTTATTACTTCTACAAAGGGATTTTCTTTATTTAACTTATCATAGTAATTAAAATTATTAGCATAACTTTGATTACTATCATCACCTATGATTTTTAAAAGTACTTCTTCTTCCTTATTAGTAGAATTATTCTTTAAAGTATTGTTACCAATAAAATTATTTCCTTTAAAGTCATCAATTAACTTAACATCAGCCTTATTATTATTTATACCAGTATCAATATCAATTAAACTATCTTGATTTTCATCATTTAATTCAATCTCGTTATTTTCATTTTTTATTTTCAATATTAATGAATTAAAGATTTCTTTACTAATATCAGTATCTAAATTATTCTCTACTTCTTTAATAACCTTTTCTGGAAGAATGCTAACCAAATCTTTAACAGCTTCTAATAAATCAGTTTCTAGATTATTAAAAGAGATATCTGAACTAGATTTATTAGAATTTATATTCTCCAAATTATCTACTAATAAAGTATTTATACTATTAAATAATTCTTTAGTATCTGGCAAAACATTGTTATCACTAAGCTGATCAATTACATTAATATCTTCATTAAATAGCGTAATTTTACTATCATCCTGAAAATTTAAATTCATTACTTCTTCTAACCCTTCTGACTTACTAGAATCTAATTTTTCTGAAGGACTTATACTAAAATTATTAAAATTTACTTCAATAAGATTTACCAACAAAAAAATTATTTCTTGTAATTCTTCATCAATAGACTCAGACTTTAAATCTTCACTAGTATTTAAAAACTCACTGCTTATGATTTTTTCAATCTTTTCCGAAATTTCAGAAATTATCTCTTCATTTATAACCTTAATTTCTTCACAATTAGCTTTGTCGACATCATCTTCAGCAATATTCTTAGTACTGTTTGCCTTTGTTTCAGATTTATTATTTTTTACTTCCTTAGATAAATAACTTTTAAAATCAGATTTATCATCAGTTTTGTCATTATTAGCTTTATTTTTAGAATTTAAATCATTAAGCTTATTACTTAAATTAATAACTGTAGATATATCATTCACCTATATCACCTCCCCTCAATGACTTCTAATATATGAATACAAGGCAAGTTCATCAAGTAAAATTTGTTCTTTTCTATCTTCCTCTTTAATGTATTCTATATGTTTTCTTTCCTTTAATATATCTACTGTCTTTCTATCTATTTGCTTTTTTATAAGATCTTCTCTTCGTATTTCTAACTCCTTTTTTTTAATTGCTAGATTTTTTTCCGTCTCAGAAATCCCCTTATCTAAAGCAAATAAATAATTACGTTTAATTTTTTGATATACTACAGATTCTCCTTCTTTAATTCCACTATACTTCTCATAATTTTCTTTAAGTCCTATAAGTTTTCTTTCAGTTTCTTGTTTTTCTCTCTGGGTCCTTGTAAAATTCCTTTTACTTTCATCTTCTTTTTCTATTCTAATTTCTAGAAGCTTCTCTAAACCAAATTTAAATTTTGTTGCCATACTTACTCATCCTTTAACCTCTAAACATAGATAACAATCCATTTAAAGCTGTATTAAAATCTGATTTTTCATTAATAGACTGCTTTAGATAACCATTTAGTCTGTCATTATATTGAATAGATAAATCTATTTTTTTATTACTACCTTTAACGTATGCACCTAAATTAATTAAATCTTCTGCATCCTTATATGTAGCTATTAAATCTCTGGCAAAAGAAGCGACTTCCTTGTGATTATCTGTTGCAATATTAGGCATAAGTCTACTAATACTATTTAAAATATCTATTGCTGGGTAATGATTTTTATGGGCCAATTGCCTAGATAAGACAATATGTCCATCTAGGATACCCCTAACAGCATCTGCTATAGGCTCATTGAAGTCATCTCCATCTACCAAAACAGTATAAAAAGCAGTGATAGATCCTCTATCTGAAGTCCCTGATCTTTCCATAAGTTTAGGCAGTTTTGCAAAAACTGAAGGTGTATAACCTTTCTGAGCAGGTGGCTCACCAATAGCTAATCCAACTTCTCTCTGTGCCATAGCAAACCTAGTTACAGAATCCATCATCAAAATAACTTTTTTGCCTTTATCTCTAAAGTATTCCGCTATTGCAGTTGCAGTCAATGCTCCTTTTATTCTTATTAATGCAGGTTTATCAGAAGTAGCGCAAACTACTACTGACCTTTTCATTCCTTCTGGTCCTAAGTCCTTTTCAATGAACTCTAAAACTTCTCTTCCTCTTTCTCCAATAAGAGAAATAACATTAATATCTGCTTCTGCTTCTCTTGCTATCATTCCTAAAGTGGTACTTTTTCCTACTCCTGAACCTGCGAATATTCCAATTCTTTGCCCTTCACCAACTGTTAAAAAACCATCTATAGCTCTTACTCCAGTAGGTAATATTTCTGTAATTCTCTTTCTCTTAAGAGGGTCTGGTGGTTGATTTTCTATAGGATAGCTTTCTCCTTTAATTAGAACATCTTCATCTAAGGGATTTCCAAGTCCATCTAAAATCTTCCCTAACAAATCTTCAGAACACTTAACTTCAAGAGGTCTTCTTTCTGGAACAACTCTGCAGCCAGGTGCTATCCCAACAAGTTCTCCTAAAGGCATTAATAGTACAGCATCTTCCCTGAATCCAACTACTTCACATTTTATTGGATTTCCATCTTGATTATAAATAGTACATAATTCTCCAACAAATGCTTTAACACCTTGTACTTCTATAGTCAAACCTATTACTTCTTTAACAGACCCTTCTAAATGATAAGTGTTAACCTCTCTTATTCTTTTGTTAACTAAGTCAAAATCCATCTTCATCATATCAACACCTATTACTTAAATAATTCATTTTCAAGTTTTTCTAAGGCTACATCTAAGCCAACAAAGGCTTTACCTGTCCCCTTATCAATCACTGCATTTCCAGGTTCCATTAAAGTATCTTCTAATATAAAGATCTCTCCCTTTATTGCATAAGCTTTTTTATAATAATTTATTTTTTCATTTATATCTTTTACATGCACATTATTGCATCTAATAATTATATTTTCTTCTCCTTTAGCCTCTTCTAGAATATTTTCTATTAATGTAATTATACCTTCAGAAGCTTCTAATTCTCTTTTAGCAATTATACTTGCCATATTAAATGCAAGCTTAATAATTTCTTTTTCTTTAGTAAGCAAATATTCCTTGTATTCTTCATTTGCTTTTTTCAAAATCTCTTCGGATTTTTCTATATTTATTCTTATCTCTTGTTCAGTATCTCGCCTTACTTTTTCAAGACCTTCATTATATCCATCTTCAAAGCCATTTGATTTTCCCTGCTTATATCCTTCTTCATAGGCTATTTTTTCTACTTCAGATGCCATTTTCCTAGATTTAATCATAATCTCTTCTGCTTCTAACTTAGCCTTTTTTATTATATTAGCTCCTAAAGTTTCATAATTTTTCTTAATCTCATATTCAATTCGACACTGTTCATCTTCTATTTCTTCTACTTCACTATTAGTCCTATAATTTGTTTCTATAATTTTTTTAGAAGATTTTAAAGCTGAAGAATTTTTAATTAAATTACATGATGATTGCATCTTCTCCACCTCTTGAAATTATAATTTCTTGAGCATCATCTAACCTTCTAATGATAGCAACAATTTTTTGTTGAGCTTTTTCAACATCCATAAGCCTTACAGGTCCTAAGAATTCTATATCTTCCTTTAGTGATGCAGCTGCTCTCTTAGATTGATTTCTATAAATTGCTGTAGCAACTTCATCAGAACTTCCTTTAAGTGCAAGAGCAAGCTCTTTACCATCAACTTCTCTAAGAATTCTTTGAATAGATACATCATCAAGAGTGATAACATCTTCAAATACAAACATTGAACTCTTAACAATATCTGCAAGTTCTGCATCTTCTCTTTCTAAGCTTTCTGTAATATTTTTCTCAGTAGTTCTATCTACTTGATTTAAAATATCGACTAATGCTTCAACACCACCCAATGAAGTCATTTCACTTCTAACAACTGAACTTAGTTTACTTTCAAGCACCTTTTCTATTTCTTTAATTACCATAGGAGAAGTATTGCTCATAGTTGCTATTCTATATGCCACTTCACTTTGAGTATCTTCTGGAAGTTCTGCAAGAACTTGTGCTGCTTTATCAGCCTGTAGATAACAAAGAATTAATGCAATTGTTTGTGGATGCTCATAACTTATAACATTTAATAATTGATGTGCATCTGCTTTTCGTGCAATAGAAAAAGGCCTATACTGCTGAGTTGCTTCAGTAACCTTACTTAATATTTCATTTGCTCTTTGAGTTCCTAAAGCTTTTGATAATAAGGTTCTAGCATAATCAATACCACCTTCAATAATATAATCTCTAGCTTTATTAATTTCCAAAAATTCATCTAAAATTGCTTCTCTTTGCTCTGGTGATACCGTTGAAATATTTGCTATTTCATAAGTAATTTTTTGAATCTCAGATTCTGGTAGTTTTTTCAAAATTCCAGAGGACGCCTCAGGACCTAGAGTTATAAATAATATAGCAGCTTTTTTCACTCCACTTAACTTTCCTAAATCTCTTGCCATATTATCACCTCTCATTTTCAACCAACCAAGATTTAATTATATCTACTACTTGATCTGGTTTGTCACTAGCATATTTTTTTATTTCATTTTCAATATGTGCCTTAGGATTAATACTTTCAAAATTAATACTAGGCATTTCTACAGCTTCTTCTTTAGCTGTTCTATCATCAATTACTACATCTAATAAATTTTTAGCTTCTTCTTCATTTTTATTCTTTCTTCTAATTATTATTAAAATTACTATAACTAAAATAATTCCTATTAGTCCCAATACAGAATATAAAATAATCTTATTTCTACTTTCTTTAGCTAAATCTTCATTAATTGCATCAAATTCATTTTGAGCTTCTTCCTTTGTTATTGGATCAAAAGTCATTCCAACAACAGAAATACTATCTCCTCTTTCTGTGTTAATTCCAATAGCATTGGCAACTGATTTTTCTATAGCAGCTTGAACATTTCCATCAATATTACCATCTACAAATACTGAAGCTGTTAATCTTTTTACTTCACCTGGTGCGCTTATTGTAGTAGTTTCAGTCTTGCCAACTTCATAATTTGTATTTACTTCTTCCCTATAAGATGTATTATTACTTGTCTCATCATCTATTGTGTTCCCCATATTATTATCAACAGGACTCCCGCTATTTTCACCATCATTGCTTCCATTTGTTTCTTTAGTTACTTGTTGACTTACTATTACCTTATTAGGATCTACTATAGTTTCAGTTTTTTGCTTTGAATCAAAATCCAAATCAACATTTACTGAGCTTTCGACCTTATCCCTTCCCACAACAGGCTCTAATAATGCCACAATTGATTTTTGCAACTCTTCTTCATATTTTTTCTTTAATGAAAGCTGTTGCTCTATAGCATCAGAGCTCACTACAGAACTATTTTCCTCAAACAATCCTTCTGTTAATAGATTCATTTTATCATCTACTACTTCAATATTTTCTTCTGGTACATTTTCTGTACTTCTAGAAACAAGAGCTACGATTGACTTAACTTGTTCTTTATTTAGTTCATTTCCTGCAACTAATTTTAAATAAACAGCTGCCTTTCCTGGTTCCTTGTCTTCTACAAAAACTGAATCCTTGGATGGAGTTATATGTACTCTTGCAGTTTCTACTTGAGGAAAAAACTTAATAGTCTTTTCTAATTCCCCTTGCTGCATTCTTAATTTTTTAAGTTTAAATTCTTCATCAGTCATTCCAAAAGAGCTTCCCGAATCCATAAGTTCATATCCACTACTTCCATCAGTAAGTTCTGGAGCTAATTCTAATCTTAACTGATCAACTTGATCTTTAGGTACTAGTATCGTATCTCCTTCTATTTTCATATCAACTTTCTTTTCATTTAACTTAGTAATAACAACTTGTGCATCTGTTGCCTCTAAGCTTGAAAATAAAACTTTATACTTAGTAGCTGAGTTATAAAAAAATAATGATCCAACCGCAATAATAAATGTAATTATAGCTGCAATTATCGCTATTCTTATCCCCTTATTAAAGGTCTTAAACCTCACCCATAACTTACTAAGGTTCTCTTTAAGTTTATCCATTAATAATAGCACTCCTTCATATTACAATTGCATTCTTGATAGTTCTTGAACCGCCTCCACAACTTTATTTCTAACTTGAATAGCTAGCTGAAGTGACATCTTTGCTTCTTCCATTCCAAGAACCATTTCATGAACTTCTACATCTTTCCCAGCTATAAAATCACTAGTTATACTATCTGCTGCTACTTGCTTTTCATTTAATTTATCCAAGCTTTCCCTTAAAACGTTTTGAAATGTATTTGAAGTCTTACTATTACTAATATTAGATATATTACTATTTTCAAAAATCTTTTCAGAAGGAACAAAATTGTTAATTATCATTATGATCTACCTCCCCAATTCTAATGTTTTTGTAAACATACTTTTTGTTGCATTCAATGTATCAATATTAGCTTCATAAGACCTAGATGCTGAAATCATATCTGCCATTTCATTTAATAAATTTACATTTGGCATATCCACATATCCATTATCATCTGCATCTGGGTGAGTTGGATCATAAACTTTCTTTAACTCTGACTTATCATTTACTACCCCAACAGCTTTTACTCCATTTAATCCTTTTTCCTTGTCCAAATTTTCTTGGAAAACAGCAATTTTTCTTACATAAGGCTTACCATCTTCCCCTCTAGTAGTAGTTGCATTTGTTATGTTTGATGTTATTGTATCCATCCTAAGCCTTTCAGCAGACAAACCACTAGCACTTATTCTCATCGTATTAAATAATCCCATAATTAAGCATTGCCTCCCGATATAACATTTTTAGTCATACTTAGTTTTGAATTTGCTTGAGTTATTAGTGCATTATACATCAATGTGTTTGACGCTTGATTAACCTTTTCCAAATCCATATCTACATTATTACCATCTGTCCTCATGCTTGTACTATTATCTTCCTTAATTGATATTAAGGAATCATTTAATTCTCCATTTAAATGCACATTTTTTGTTCTTTTTAAAGAAAATTCATTAGTCGCTTTAGCTAAGTTTTCTTCAAAAGACACATAAGATTTTTTAAAATTTTCAGTATTAATATTTGCCATATTATTAGCTATTACTTTTCCTCGTAATGCTGAAGCATCTAATCCATATTTAATTAGTTGCATTGCACTATCATTATTAACATTCATACCATTCTCCCCTAACCAACAATTTATAACCTTATTTTACATGCATATTTTTAAAAGCACTAAAAAAAGGATAATAATCCTATACACATATAATAAAAATATCTTATGTTTATATTATAATTTAATATAAATTATTTTTCTATAATAATTTTTCTGTAAATATTTATCCTAATTCAACAATTCTCGCAAATTCTTTAACATTCTTAACATTTTTATCCAATTATATATTTTGCTACATAATTTTTCTATAAATATTAAATCATTTTATATTATATTAAAAAAATACATAAAAAAAAGAAGCTTTTAAAGCTTCCCTGTCGATAAATTATTTTATATTTTCTAATATTCTTAAAATTTCCTGTGGAAATTTGTTAGTTTGTTGCATTAAAGCCATTGATGTTTCATTTAATATCGATGTTCTTGCATACTCTGCCATCTCTAAAGCTAAATCCGAATCTCTTATTCTACTTTCCGCATTTTCTAAATTTAAAGAACTTCCACTTAAATTTTGAGCTGAAGTATCCATCCTATTTTGAATTGCTCCATATCTGCTTCTAACAGAATTTATAGTTTCTATTGCTGAATCAACAATTTCTAAATTTCTATCTAATTCATTTGGTTTAGTTACATCTATACTTTTCAATGAATTACCTTCTGAATCAATAAGCATATCCGTTGTAACATTAACTACAGGTATATTTATTTCTTCTTTTACATTAGCTCCTACTACATGATTTAAATACTTCGGATAATCATTGTTAGTAACTTTTTCTGAATTCAATAATTTTACACCATTAAACTCTGAGTTATTAACTGTATAATCAATATGTTGTTTTAACTGATTAATTTCACCTTGAATAACTTTTAAGTCATCATCATTATTTACGCCACCTGCTTGTACAGTTAATTCTTTAATTCTATTTAAAGATTCACTAATACCTGATAAAGCTCCATCCACTGTTTGCATCATAGAAACACCATCTTGAATATTTCTTTCCGCCATTTGAAGACTTCTAATTTGTAATCTAAGACCTTCACTAACCCCCAGCTTATTAGGATTATCTTTTGCAGAATTAATTTTTGAACCAGTAGTAATTCTATCTAAGGCAACCGATTGAGTACCTAAGTTCTTTTTGTAGTTTCTATATACATTTAAAGATTGCATATTTTGATTTAATCTCATAATATTCTCTCCTAAAGCTAAATTAATTTATTTAATATATTCTTATTATCGATTGTTTAATATTTTCTTTACATTTAAGCTTATATTAAAAATGATATTTTCTATTAATAATATATCAACACTTCAATATCTGTCTTATTAATATATGATGCTATATTACCAAAACTTAAATCTTTTTTAAAATAATATATATTGATCCTGAAATTTCAGGATATATTTTAGCTATCTTTCTCATAGCTATTAACTGCTCATCACCTATAATCTGTTGCTCTATCATTTTCTCTAATTGAAAATCAGCAAATTGTTTTATAAATACTCCTCCTTTATCTACAGCTTCAAATCTACTGCTTTTAAAGGAATTAATTAACAGTTCCATATCATAAACTCTTCTATGACCGTGATTTATATCATTCTCTGTTAAACTGTAAATATCATTTATTAAACCCATTTCTTTCGCCATCTGTCTTGATAATGCTTTTGCATTTGGCACAGTTATAAAACATAATCCATCATTTTTTAGGATATTATATATTTTATTAATTAATACTTCTGGCTCTTTAATAGGTTCAAAAATATAATTTGCAAAAACGTAATCATATTTTATATTTTCGTCCATATTTTCAAAAAGCTCACATCTAAAAACAATTTCTTTATTCCCCAAAGTTTTCTTAGCTTTCTCTATCATTTTATAACTTCCGTCTACAACGGTTAAATCTTTAATTAAATTATATATTAATTTTGTTGAATACCCACTTGAACATCCTAACTCAAGAGCTTTTTTATTATTTAATAAATAACTTTTAAATATATCAATATAACTCTCAATAGCAAATTTAGAAATATGCTGTTTCTCTGTTTTATATTTATCTGCAACTCTATTTAAGAACTCTATTTCTAATTCATAAAAACTCATTATCCATTCTCCTAATTTAAAATAATATATAATATTAATAAAACTTTATGTATTTATGCTATTATTTTTCTAGATTTTAATTTTTAAAAATTCAAATCTACAAATTAAATATTTTTTATTACTATAAACTTGAAACAGTCGTATCAATTTTTATATACTATAAATTCTTATAAAATATCTTATATTTCAAAGTATCTATTCAAAATAATATTGCAGATTCTATCTACCTCTTCTAATTCCAAATCAGAATAAAGTGGCAAACATAAAACCCTATCTGATATATATTTTGCAACTGGTGTTTTATCTACATTAAATCTATTTTTATAACATTCAAAGTTATTTGTTAAAGGATAGAAATATTTTCTTGTCCCAATTCCGTGTTTTTGTAAATATTGATGTACTTCATTTCTATTTAATTTATATCCATCAAATACTATCGGAAAATATGCATAATTACTTTTAATTCCATCTTTTGATTTTAATAATTTAATTCCTTTTATATTATCAAGATTTTCTATATATCGTTCTGTCAATAACTTTCTTTTTATAATATCATTATCTATATGTCGAAGATTACAAATACCCATAGCCGCTTGAAATTCATTCATTTTAGCATTTCCCCCAACATATTCTACAGATTCTGGTCCTGTTATTCCAAAATTTTTAAGCTCATTAAGATACTTTCTTATTCCTTCATCTCTATATGTTAATGCTCCCCCTTCAATAGTATTAAAAACTTTTGTTGCATGGAAGCTAAACATTGATATATCACCAAAATTTGCAATCCCTTCTCCATTTATTGAAACTCCAAAAGCATGAGCTGCATCATAAATTACTTTTAGATTATATTTCTTTGCTATATTTTCAATTTTTTTAACATCACAAACATTTCCATATACATGAACAGGTAAAATTGCAGATGTTTTATCTGTTATAAGTTCCTCTATCTTATTCCCATCAATTGTATAGTCATCTTCATTTATATCACAAAATATAGGCTCTAGTCCTTTCCTTACTATAGCATGTGTTGTAGATGCAAAAGTATATGGAGTAGTTATAACTTCCCCTGTAATTTTTAAAGCTTCTATAGCACATTCCAATGCAGAATGTCCATTGGTAAAAAGAGTTAAGTTATAAGCATTTAAGTAGTTTAATAAATCATTTTCTAATTTTTTATGTTTAATCCCCATATTAGTAATCCAATGGCTTTCCCATAATTGCTTAATTTCTTCTACATATTCTTCAAAATCTGGCATTGCCGCGCGTGTTACTTCAATTTTTTTCCCCATAATATTTGCCTTTCATTTACTTTTACTATTTATAATGAAATTTTTTATTTATAAGCATTTACTTGACTTCATTATAAATATTGGCCTATTTAAAAATTCTCCTAATTCATTATTACGCTCAATATTCTTATTATTTAAATCACAGTACTTAATTTTTTCTTCTATAAATTCAGGTATTCCAATATGAATAACTTCCCAATAATCTTTGGTTCCTTCTACTATATAATTAATCATTTCTTTTTTAGTACCATTACAAAATAAATTCATCCCCACATTCCCCTTCCAGTTAAATCCAAGTTGAAATATTAATGTTTCTGTTATTAAACTAAGATTATTAATTTGTTGCAAAATATTTTTCTTTGCATTATTTATTGAAATATTATTATCTCCATAATCTTCTCCAATATGATGTACTACATTTAATAGCAAGGTAATATCATATTTCTCTTCATTAATATTATGTATGTTATCAAATAAATAATATTTATTTGTTACTTTTATTTTGTCTTCTAATTCTGCAACTTTAGTTGCTAATTTAACAAATTCTGAATGATTTTTGTTTCCTTCAAAGTAATGGACAGTTTTTACTCCATTATCAATCATTTCAAAAGTAAAGAAACCAATATTACCACCAATATCTAAAATAGTTTTATATTTTAAGTCAATTTTACTTAAAATATAATTTAAACGTTCTTCTTCATAAGTTTCTTTAACTTTAGCATGTAAATTTCCCAATTCTCCCCTTAATCTTTTAGGAATAATCTGATAATTTGAATGTTTACTTTTTTCTAAATACATATTCTTAAGTTTTAAAATATTGTTATTCATTTAATAGCTCCTTTTTAAAAATTTCTAATGTATCATCTCTTTTATATACATCACTCTCTAGCCAATCTGGTAATAAATTTAAAAACTCATTTTTTGACGTATTATAAAAATTTAAATTCAATTTATTTTTCAAAGATAGGAATATACCACCAAACCAAAAATACTTTGCTGAATAATTAGAATAATTGAAATCAGGTGCCCACTCTATAAAACCATAGTCATGTAAAAAGACTTCAAAAAGATTTGCTTCTGCATCAACAAAAAGTTGAGATGGACCCCAAAATCTTGGATTTGCTTCTATCATATAATGTAAATTATCCTTTTCTATTACTTCCACCATCACTAACCCATTAAATCCTATAGATCGAAATAATTTTTCATATTTATTACTTTCTTGTGAATTGTGAAAATCAGTTGTAATTGCAGCTATCATAGATTTTCCTTGTGGTTGTTGAACTAAGTTTTGTTGTGAAAATTTATAAACATCTCCATTTCTATGGAAATAATAAAGTAAATAATAACTTATTCCCTTTATAAACTCTTGATAATAGAAATCATTAATTTCATATTTTTTATAAAACTCTTGAAGTTCCTCTAAATCTTTTAAAATAATAGGTGATAATATTTCTTTATTGGATATTGAAAAATATTTTTTAGGCTTAGCAACTATCGGTAATTTCATATCCAATGAAAATTCATAATTCTTAGGTACTATAATTTCGTTTTTTTCACATAATTGACTAAAACTTAATTTATCAGATATTAATTCATATAGATTTTTTTTTACTAATGGAATTATACAGCCAAGCTCTTCAAACACCCTTCTTTTATCTATTAAAAATCTATTTAAAGCTTCCGTTGTTGGTGCAATAAGATATTCTTTCGCCTTGCAATACTCCTTGACTTTTTCAATTGATATAAGTATATCATTTTCTACAATAGTTTCTGATTCACGTATTGCAACTACTTTGTTTTTATATTCAGTAGCAAAAATATCATCATTTCTCGATTTTGCAATAATTGCATAATTTATATTATTGAGTTCTAAAGTTCTTAGAAAGGCTATTACAGCTCTTTGATTAAATCCTGAAAAAACAATAATACATTTTCTATCAGTATCAATCATATTAGCACTTATCCTCCTATCATTTTTAACTATAAGTTTTTCGTTTTATATATTTATACTTATTATATAAATATATTTGTACAATCTAATACATCCTGTACAATTTCAAAGCTATTGCTAGGTTAATTTATCCATACATTTATGCTATTATTTCAGCTTTATTTTAAATTATAGCCTTTATATATTTAGATGGTATATTTTATATATTATATTAATTCTTTAACTAACTTATTTAATCCTATTGCACTTTATCTCAATACTACTTCCTAACCAAAATTAAATCTTCTCTATAATTAAATCCATACTTCTTACATTCTTCTCTTGTAAATAAATCATCATTTTTAATAATCTCTAAAGAAAATCCTGCGTTTTCTAATCTTTCAAATAAATCTGTTCCATATATCCTTACATGATTAGATTGCCCATAATATTTTTTCCTCATTTCCGGAGTATTTATTTTTTCATCTTCAAAGGACTTATGTATCTCATTTGAATATGGTGTTTGTAAAACCACATATCCACCATTCCTTAAAACCCTTTTTAACTCCTTCATTGCTATTAAGTCATCATGAATATGTTCTAAAACATGATTGCAAATAATAAAGTCAAAATAATTATTTTCAAACTGCATATTTGTAATATCTATATTAATAATACTATTATTTTTAGGATACAAATCTCCACAAACATATTCTTTTGTGTCCAAATTATGTATAATTTTATATATATTATCTTCAGGAGCAATATGAAGTACTCTTTTGCCTCTTATATACTTGTCCCATATTTTTAACTTATCAAAATATTTAATAAGATGTCTTTCCCTATCATGGCAATAACACTCTGGACATAAAAAGTTCTCTACATCACTTCCAATAGTATTGTATTTACTTATTTCATCTAGTTCATGCTTTTTATATTGATAAGGTAAAAATCTTTCAATTTCATTATTACAGACAGGACATTTACACTCTTTATTTGTAGCTTCAGATAACATAATATCTATTGCATTTTTATATACAGTCATTATTTCTTCATTAATATTATTATCAACTTTATTATCGCTATATATATATGTATTCATTACTCCTATAGCTATAGTGCAGCATTTGTTTAGTGCTAATTTGTATTCCTTATAATTAATAATACCTATTTCATAGCTATTTTTTATTAGTTTAAACCAGCCTATTATTGACATCATCATTACACTTATATTGTTAGAATTCTGATTACTATTAAACCTAAAATAACTTAATGTATCTGGTATATAAACCAAGTCTCCATATTGTAGAATATTAATCCAATTAGCTAAATCCGATACTCCCTTTATTCTTTCATTGTTTAAATATCCGTATCTATTCTTGCTGATATATTTCTTTTTAAATAGTGCAGTTGTAGGTTCCCCTATACAATTAATAGTATTAGTGATTGCATACTTACTAATTTCACGTCCACTAATAAGTCTATTATGTTTGAATAGTTGCCTAAAAGCTCCATTTAATCTTAACTCATTACCCATTTCATCAATAGGTTGTCTTAATGATGTAACTAGAGTTAAATTTGGATTTTCAAGGAAAAATCTCATCATTCTTTCAATTTTCTGAGGATGAAAAATATCATCATGATTTAAATAATTTATATATTCACCTTTACTTCTATTTAACAATTCATTTACGTTTTTATATCCATAATCCATATAATCTCTTTCATTCTTAAAATAACTAATATTATTATGTTCATGTAAATATGGTTCTAGGAAATTTCTTACTTCATCAGTTGTGCTGTCATCTCCTATTATAATTTCAATATTTGGATATGTTTGATTAATTGCACTCTCTAAAGCTTCCTTTAAATATACTGTTTGATTATATGTAGGTATTAAAATACTTACTAATGGATATAAAAAATTTATATATTCTTCAATAAATCTTTCTTTATATATCTCTTTTTTTAAATAGGATTTTTTTTCTATATCCTCTATACACCAAGGTTTACTTTGATTTAAAACAACAACCTTATATTGTTTTTTTAGAAACTCAACACTCTGAGATAGATCATAATATTCAAATCCATCAAAAATATCCTCTCTCCATGTAACATCATATTGAGTAGCCATTAATATTCCATCAATTAACTGCACTTCTTCATAAGCATTTTCCACTCTTTGAAATTCTTCTAAGTCCATTATTCCACTTTTATTTGTGTATATTTTTCCATATATATCATTAGATTTATATAAATCAAAGTCTTTAGATAAGATTTTCGTCCCAATCATACCTATTAAGCCTATTTTTTCATTACTCTCAAAAACTTCTATTATATCTTTTATAAATGTATTATTAATTATAAAAATATTTTCCTGTAAATATACTTTATACCTAGCATCTGATAATTTCATTGCTTCATTATATGCTTTTGCAATAGAATCTACTTCTCTAATATTAATAGTCTCTATTTGATATCCTTCCGGCACTATTAGATTATTAATATATAATAGATTTTCACTATAAGTTTCCAAATCCATCACACATGTTATAAAACATATCTTTTTATTATTCATTATTCACCATCCATTATTTCTTTTTTTAATACTTTAATTATCTCTTTATCATAACTCGAATCATTCAAAAAATTTACAGCCTCTTCCTTCTTATTTGCTTTTACTAAAGCTTGTAAGTAATTATATATATTGTTAACATTATAAGGGTCAATATCTAATGCAAAACTAAATAATTCAATTGCCATATCATATTCATTATTCTGTAATAACCACGCTGCAACAATTTGCGTTATATCTTCCGTCTCGAATATATGCTTGATAATATTGAAAATTATATCTATATCCTCTATTTCACTATTTAGTATGCACCTTTCTATTTTCTTCATGGAATAATCTATATCATTGAAAACTTCAATTCGCCTTAGTAAAAACTTTAAGTTTTTGCAATTATTTTTCTTGTTATTCATATTAAATAGCTTATATAATTCATCAATTAAATATATAATCTCGTTATAGTACTCATAATAAACCTTCTCTTCTCTAGCTTCTTTTAAAATATTATATATATACTTATAAAAATATTTTATTGCTTTATTTAAACTATTTCTGTCTTTTAAATATCCATGTTTATATCCTGAAAGTATTTCATATCCATAATCTATGCTTCCTAAAAACCTCATCTTTTTTGACTGAAGTTGTTGTCCACTATGAATTCTAAAATAACTTAAAGGTTCAGAAATATATATAGCTTTACCTTTAGATAAAAGATGCAACCATGATGCAATATCTACATTACACCCATATTTTCTATTATCAAAGCTACCAAAAGCTTCTGTTAAATCAGCTTTTCTAAAAAGTACCGTTGTAGGTTCTCCAATGATATTATGATTTAGCTTAATTATATAATTTCCAAGAGTAATTCCATCTATTATTGTATCTTCATTAAATAAAGAACTATTAATTACATTATCATCTAATAATAAACCCTCTTCATCAATTAGTTTTCTGTATGATGTAATTAGTTTTATTTCTTTATTTTTATCTTTTAAATAATATCTCATCATTTTTTCTATTTTAGTTTTTTCAAATAAATCATCATCCATTAAATAATTAACATATTCTCCATTAGCTAATTTAAATAATTTAATATCATTCTCGAACTGTCCTAAATTAACTTCATTTCTGTAATATCTTATATTATCATATTTTGTTATATACTTTTGCATCATCTTGTATACATCATCTGTAGTACTATCATCACAAATTATTATTTCAATATTATCATAGGTTTGATTTATCACACTTTTTAAAGCTAATTCTAAATATTTTGGTCTATTAAAAGCTGGAATTAATATACTAACTAAAGGATTTTCTGAATTAATATTTATATCTTTATTATTTAACACTAAAATTATTTTGTCATCATTTTTCATTATTTTATATTTTAGATTTAATTTTTCTATAATACCATCAAGATTATTTATTAAATTATCTATATTATAATATCTATATGGTATTGAAATATATATATATCCCTCGCTCTTAATATATTTAATGGTCATTAATATTATTTTATTAAGCTCACTATCCATGTCACTATTAAAAGTTATAATAATATTATCAAAATAATTTTTATTATAACCTTTAATCTCCTGAAAATCTCCAAATGATACATTAGCATAACTTTCTATACCTATTGCTACCTTTTTAGATTTTTCTATTCCATAAAGACTAGCTTTAGGAATTTCATTTTTTATTTTCAATAATGTAGCTCCACCTAAACACCCTATGTGAAGTATATTAGGTTCTAAGTTATCTAATTTTGACTTTTCAATAATAATATCTGAAATTTCTTTTTCAATATGTATAATATCATATGGGTCTATCCCCCACTTATTTATGAATTTCCTTCTATTTCTTCTAAGTAGCTCACTATACTTAGTAGAAACTTCTCCAAATGATAAACTACCAAAATGATGAATAAAACTATTTTTACATAGCATTAATTTATACCCAGCGTTCCTTATTCTAAAAGAATAATCATCATCTTCAAAATTTCCTGGGGTAAACTCCTCATCTAATAAACCAATCTTATCTATAACATCTTTTTTAGTTAACATACAGTATCCAATTAAGCGTAACTTTTCTTCCCATTTTTTAGGCTCACTTTTATTATACTCTTCTGCAAATATTATCATTTCCTCTACACTTGTATAATCAATTGGAACTGTTTGATAATTAGGGCATGAATTTGTAACAGGTCCTACAGCTGCAATTTCTTCTGAACTATATAAACATTCTTTTAAGTTTTCAAGCCAATTGGGGGTGACAATAGTATCATTATTTAATAATAGTATTTCTTCTCCAGTTACTATTCTTATGCCTTGATTACATCCTTTGGGAAATCCAAGATTTTCTTTATTATAAATAACCTTGATATCTTTTTGTGATTCCAACCACTCTACTGTTCCATCTGTAGAATTGTTATCTACTACTATAATTTCATAGTCACTATTAGTATATTTTTTTATACTCTCAATACAAATCTTGTTATAATCCAAATTGTTATATGTTAGTATTATAATACTAGTTTTAAAATTGTTTATTTTAATATTTTTTATGTAATCTTTAAGCTGACTTTTCATCTCTGTACTTTCACTTAAAATCATTGCTTTTGTATAAAAATCTACAGAGAATTTATATTCCTCTTTAAGTTCAAATAAATAACCTAAATTATATAATATATCAAAATTTTTACCATCAAATTTTAAAGAATTTTTCAATGTTATTTCTGCATCTTCTAACCTATTTTCCATTATTTCAACTACAGCTTTCATTGAATATACTTCTATGTCTTTATCTGTAATTTCAAAATAATCTTTTATTAATTTCTTCGCACCTTCTAAATCTTGACTTTGAATACATCTTGAAATAGAACTTTTTATTTCTTCAATATTATACTTATTCTCTTCTAGCATTATTTCTATCCTTTTCTTTGCTGGTATATATTCTCCACATATTTGATAATACTCAATAGCTATTTCTTTTAAACCTAAAATTTCATAAATAACTCCTATGTTATAATTAGGCTGATATGAATTTATCCCCTCAAATTTCCCTTCTTTTTCTCCTATACATTTTTCAAAACTCTCTATTGCTTTTTGGAATTCTCCATTATTCATATATATTAATCCCATTACAAAATTAAAATCTGGTAAATTTCCATAATAATTTTTATAATTAATTAATTCCATTGCTTCTTTATAATTCCCACATTTTAGTAATGCATATCCATAACTTTCAACTAAATCTTCAGTATATTCATATTTAAAATCAGTACATATTTCTATGGACTTTTTAAAATTATCATATGCTTTTTTATAATCTTTTTTTGTATAATAAGATTTTCCTATTTGATAATATAAATATGGATCATCTGGACTATTTTTGATAGCCTCAATTAATAGCTTTACATTTCTCTCCAATTTATTTGTTTTATTCATAACTTCATTTAAGTATCCAATATGATAAGCCTCAATTTCTATAGGTCTCATTTTGTATTGGTTCTTATCTTTACATACTACTTGTTCATGAATAGTACCTTCATAATAAAAGTACTTTTTATTAAATAACCTATTTACTCTTTCAATATATTTTTTTATTTCTTTTCCATCTTCAAAAGGATTAATTCTCTTAATTCTACCAACAGTTTTATTATTATTTTTAATAAAACTCTCTATTTTTTCTTTATCAAATTTGCATATAACTTCATCAGCATCTAAAATTAAAACCCAATCATTAGTTGCTTTCGAAATAGAAAAATTCCTAGCTTTTGAAAAATCATTACCCCATTTGAAATCATAAACTTTATTCGTGTATTTTTTAGCTATTTCTTTAGTATTATCTATTGAGCCTGTATCTACTATAACTATGTCTTCTATATACTTTGCTATGCTATCAAGAGCTTTTTCTAAATTCTTACCTTCATTTTTTACAATCATGCATAAACTTATCACGGAACTTCTCCTTTAAAATATATTATCTTGCTTTTCTTTATATATTTATTTATCGTTATTTATAACAAATACTTTATAAAACAAAAAAGCCAGAATAAATCTGACTTTTTTAATAATAGAAAGTTCAATAATTATCTTAATAATTGAAGAACTCCTTGAGGTTGTTGATTAGCTTGAGCAAGCATTGCTTGAGCAGCTTGTTGTAAAATATTATTCTTTGAGAAGTTCATCATTTCTTTAGCCATATCAACATCTCTAACTCTTGATTCCGCAGCAGTTAAGTTTTCTGAAGCATTATCAAGGTTTTTAATTGTATGTTCTAATCTATTTTGGTAAGCACCTAAAGTTGATCTTCCAGTTGATACTGATGTAACTTGCTCATTAATTGTTTCAATTAATGCTGTAGCTTTAGCATAAGTTTCAATATCAGCAGCTTCTAAACTTCCAACTTCATTTTCTATATTTGTTAAATCAATTCCAGCTGTTGCAAAATCTAATTCCATGTTTTGTGTATTATTAGCTCCAACTTGAATATTAACAGTCTTAGCAGAACCATCTAAAATATTTTGTTCATTGAATTGAGTATTGTCTTTAATTCTAGTTATTTCCTTACCTAATTCAGTTAATTCTACTCCAATAGCAGTTCTATCTGCTGTAACATTAGTATCATTTGATGCTTGTACAGCTAATTCTCTCATTCTTTGAAGGATTGCTTGAGTCTCTTGTAATGCTCCTTCAGCAGTTTGAATCATTGATATACCATCTTGAGAGTTTCTTGAAGCTTGATCTAATCCTCTTATTTGTCCTCTCATTTTTTCAGAAATAGAAAGTCCTGCTGCATCATCCCCAGCTCTATTTATTCTTAAGCCTGATGATAACTTTTCCATTGACTTCCCAGCTGCAGTGTTGTTAACACCCATATTTCTGTGTGCATTTAATGCATTCATATTGTGATTAATTATCATAATAAAATTCCTCCTTGATTTTAATTGACATCCTTGTCATTATATTTTTATTTAGAACTCCTACCATTTTGGTGGAGAAATTCTCTATATAGAGATTTAAGTGCTTAAGCTTATATTATATTTATCGTTTAATTTTTATATACTTTACACTTTTTATAAAGTTTTTTAAATTTTTGTATTAAAAAAATTATTTATTTTTCTATTTTTTTCGTATGCATTATTTGCATTTTTTACCTTATGTAAATTTTTTATTTCTTCTTTTATCTTATTTCTTTCTTCTTCAATAGAAAACTTTAATTCTTCATCTAACCTTAATAAATCTTTAGCTAGGTATAGTTTTCTTATTTCTTCTCTATTTTTTTCATAACTAAAAAGATTTTGAATTAACTCTTGTCTTTTTTCCATAAGCTTTATTATTTCTTCATCATTATTTATATATTTAATTAATTTTTCTGTTATATTTTTATATTCTTCTAAAATAATGTCTATCATATTATATTAACCTAATCCTAATTGTTGTGTTAAGTAACTTTGCTGAGAATTATATTTATTCATTATAGTTTCTAAATTAGCATATTTAGAATATAACGCTTGTTCTCTTCTTGAAAAATCAGTCTCCATATCTTTCATCTTCTGTTCATACTTTTCTATAGATTTAGTTAATTCATTATTGTAAGCTGTTGAAGAACCATCAATACCAGCTTTCTTAAGTAAAGAAGAAGCTACCGTTACTGTTTCATTATATAAAGTGTCTTTAATCCTCTGCATTATACCAGTTTTAGAATATTTAGTAGAGTCTGACATACTATTATCATTAGGTTTTGATTTAATGAACATATCCATAACTCCTTGAGAATTCTCTTCTAATGCTTTAGTTAGTTTCTCTTCATCTATAGTAAATGTACCATTTTTTGTACCTGCATAATCTGCAACTGGGCTTATACCAATTTTCTCTAAATTCAATCCTGTTCCATCTACTAATGTTCTCATAGCTTGCTTTAAGCTATTTGATATTCTTGATAAATCAGTATCTCTACTTAATTGTCCCTTTTCTACTTTTTCATTCCAAAGCTTAATTTCATCTTCTGACATTTCTTTCTTTTGCTCTGCTGTCAAAGGATCAAACTCTCTATTTCTTTTTTCTGTAGTTAATTTATTTAATTTTTCTATTAGAGTATTATAATCATTAATAAACTTAACTAAATTATCTTTAATATCACTAACATCTTTCTTGCCATTTATAGTAACGGTTTCGCCAATAGGTATATCCCCATTCAACTTAAAGGTTACTCCATCTAAAGTTACTGTATTAGAATTCCCTTCAAGTTTATAAACTCCACCTTTTTCATTTTTTATCAAAATATTTGAATCTGCTCCATTTGATGAGATTTCAGAATCATTTGATACTATACTTAAATCTACATTGTAATCTGCTCCTGCTATATTTGAAGTTAATATTAAATTGTCTCCACTTAAAGTAGCAGTGATATTTATATTATTTTGTTTTAATACTTTATTTACATATTCATTTTCTTTTCCAGGAGTTGCTTTAGACAAATCAATAATATTCCCATTGACAGATATTTTTTTACTACTTATATCTGTACTATTTAAATCCAAAGTATTCGTAGTAAAAGTAGCATCTTTTCCTTGGTTAAATTTTATATCTTCTTCATTACTATTACTGCCTTTATTATTTACCATTAATTTGGGGTCTTTTATATCTTTTCCTAGTATTGTACTTTTAAATTCAATATTAGTATCAGTAATTGTTGCTGAAAAGTTATACTCTTTCAATTTGCTGTTTAGCACTTCTTGTAATTTTGTTTTATCTATATCTGAATTATCATCATTCTTTATAGAATCCCAATCTATATTAATACTTTTTTCTTCTCCATTTACGGTTAACTTAATTGTATTTAAAGAATTTATATTAAAATCACCTATTTTAAATCCAGTAATAGTAGCTGCTATTGCATTTTCTCCCTTCACAGGGTTAATTATTTTAAATTCACTGCCTCCAATTGTAAATACACTGTCACTCCCTAAAACCTTAGATTCAAAGATAAAACCACTAGCATTAGCACTTCCTTCTCCCGCAAATTCAGTATATCTAACTGAAACCTTAATGCCAGCTTCACTTAAAGCCCTATTCAAATTAGTAGCTTTTTCTTTATTATTAGCTCCTTCAACTCTAAATGTTTTTCCGTTTATAATTATACTATCCCCTAGATTATCTATAGTTTGAGTAGCCGCCTTTGCAACAGTTCCAGTTACAGTATAATTTCCTGGTATTGCATCACTACTAGCACTTACAGTTAATACATTTTTATTTGAAGATTCGAATTTTACTGAAGACCAATTTTTACTTAATAATAAGCTATCACTTTTCGTGACATCAAAATACTTATTATAGTATTCTCTTGAATCCTTTATAATTTCTCGATAAAGCTTTTGCTTTATTTCAATGATTTCCTTGTCTTGTCCTTTTTTATCTATCTTAATTCTATATGGCTTCATTGAATTCTTTACTATTTCATCCATATCCAATCCACTTGCTAAGCCTGTAATTCTCATGTAAACACCCCCGTTTTAAATTAAGAATGTAAAATGTAGAATGAAGAATTATTGTAAAAATTCATCTTAAAGATGAATTTAGAATGAACATTTTCTTTTAATTCAGCCAAGCTGAATTATATCCATCATTCTTTCATTTTTTCATTTTCTAATTATTTCATTCTTTTAGAGATTTCGTATGCTTCATGCCATGTATCTCTTACGTTTTCTATAACTGGCATAAGCTCGTCCATCATATTAGCATCCTTTTTTAGGTTTATTTCAAATAATCTTGTTTTTATAAAATCATAAACTTTATATATTTGTCTTGCCCAATCTCCTGCATTTTGATCTAAGCTGACCATTAATTCAGTAAAGATATCTTGGACTTTGACCAAATTCTCATGACTCTTTCTTATATCTTTTTCTGTTAAAGCTTCTCTTGCTATCTTTGCAAATTTTACTGCTCCATCTACTAACATTAATAGTAATTGTTCCTTTGATGCGTAGTTTACGCTATTATTTTTATATACATTTAAAGCATTATTCCCATACATTAATTATTTCCTCCTACTTTTTTACATCTAAAAAGTTTCCATAGCTTGTTAAATTTAAATCTTCTTCCTTTTCACCTTTAAGGCTGATAGTTGGTTTTTGAATTTTTGTAGCTTTAACAGTAATTTTGCCTTTATACTTTTTTCTTTTTTCCTCTTTTATATATTCATTAAAGTATTTTTTCTTTTGCTTTTCACTATCCTTAATTATTCTTGTATCTGATTTTCTATGAATCTTACCATCTTTAGTTTGTTCAAATAGTTTTTTTCTAATGTCCGTATCTATTTTATTAAGTAAGAAATTCATATCATCCTCCTATTAAGCCTTTTTATCTATAGCTATTCCAGAAAGTTCACACATCCTAGCTATTAGATCAAGAATTTTCTTAGGAGGATATTCTACAATAATCTCTTTGGTCTTACTGTCGATAATTTTTATCATTATATCTCCAAATTTCTCATGTACAGAGTATTCTGCATAAGCATTTTCATCCTTTAATAATTTGTTTAATTTATCTACTGCTTCAGCTATTTTTTCTTCAGTATATTTTTTATCTTTAGTGGTTACAGTTTCTTCTACGTCCCTGTTATCTGAAACCTTCCTTAAGTCATTTACCAATGATGTATTTAGGTTAGCTTGTCCTCCTTGACTTATAACCTTTAAATCCATTTTTAACACCACCTTATTTAGAATGGAAAAATGAAAGAATGAAAGAATTTCTTTTATTTTTTCATTATTTCATTCCTCTTTATTTTTTTCTAACATTTTTAATAATTCTATATTTACTTTAGTTGCTTCTTTATTTTCATTTTGAACTTCTTCAAAAAGCTCTTTTCTTAGAATAGTCATTTCTTTAGGAGCATTTATTGCTAGCTTAACACTTCCGTCTTCCACCTTTGATACTGTTATTTCTATATCATCGCCTATTAAAATTGACTCTCCTTTTTTTCTTGTTATAACTAACAAAGTTACACCCCTTCTTTTAATTAATAATTAATAATGCGTAATGCATAATTTTTGTCGAAACTCTTTCAGAGTTTCTTTCTTTAAAACCAACTCTATATAATAAATTATACTTCAAAGTTTTACTAACTAAATATTTTTTCTTTTATTTTGTATGTATCCTTATCTATTATATATTGTTGCCCTTTTTTATTTCTAATATTAATAACTAATGGTGCTTTTAAATTTGCTGTTATTTCCTTTACAGTTGAGTTTAATGTAACTAGTGAATACAGTAACACCTCTTCTGATGATTTTATTCCTAAGTTATTAATTATTTCATCCTTTAGATTTATTTCATAATCATCATAAACTAGGAAAGGGGATACTAATACAAAGCCGATTTCTCTATCTTCTAGTGATTGAAGAATACTAAATGGACTATCTTCTCCAACTTCTTTTATTACAAATTTCTTTAAATCTTGAAATCCTGGAATTCCCTTATTAAAGTTAATAATTTCATTTTCTTCATATATAATTTTACCGTGTATTGGTGATATTATTTCCATATTTATATTCTCCTATCTTAGGAAGTCTAATAGCGAAGGCTGAATAATTTTAGCACTTACTTGAAGTGATGCCGAATATACACTTTGCGCTACTGTTGCTTCTATCATTTTTTCTGCAAAATCTATATCTTCTGTTTGTGATAGAATATCCTTTAAATTGAAATTTTGCTCATCATTCTGATTTTCTGCTGATTCCATTCTGTTTTGTTTTGCCCCTACTTCCGCTCTTATTCTCAAAAGATTAGTTATAGTATCATCCATAGTTTTTAAATACTCATTCGTTATTTTGCTACTTTCATCAGTATTTGAAGAGTCTACATTATCAGTGATGTCTTTTAACAGCTCCATTGCATTTACACTTGCACCATTCTTATCTTTAAACATTAGTATATCTGTTGCTGATACACTATATTCCATAGTAACACCTTGAGAAACTTCTACATTTAGTTTCTGATTTATCATATTTATCTGATTTTGTACATTCTCATCTAAATTATCTAGTTTTAGTACTTCTCCATCTTTTCCTGATAAATTTATATAATTATTCCCTGTTTCTATATCCTTGCTACTTCCTACCGGCTTAGAGCTTACCTTGCTTCCCCCAAATATATACTTACCATCAAAACTAGAATTAAGAATTTGTGAAATTTCATTTACTTTTTCATTCATCTCGTCTTTTATAGCTTTCTTTTCATCACTACCATATGCTGCATTTCCTGCTGAAACCATAAGTTCTCTAAATCTTTGAAGACTGTTTCCTAATTGTTCTAATGCCGTATCTGTAGTCTCTAGCCAATTGGTTGTATCTTTAATATTTTCATTGTATTGAGTATTAGCCCCTATATCTCTGTTTAATTGCATACTCCTTGCAACCTTAAAAGGATCATCTGAAGGTCTTCTTATCTCTTTTCCAGAAGTAAGCTGATCATTAATTTTCTTCATATAACTTTGATTTCTACCAAGGTCTCTTAAGAAGCTTTTACTAGCCATTTGATTTGTAATTCTCATTTACCTTCCCCCTATCTCTTAAGTCCATTAATAATAACATCTAGTAACTCATCTACAGTTGATATTATCTTTGCATTAGCATTATATGCATGTTGGAATTGCACTAAATTTGCCATTTCTTCATCTAAGGAAACCCCTGAAACTGAAGCTCTACTTTCTTCAATACTGTATAATAGATCTTCCTGATTTGTTACCATTCTTTGTGCTTCTTGAGATTGCACTCCAAGTCTGTCTATTGTATCTTTAAAATATGAATCCATCTTCATACCTGAAGTACTATTTTCTAAAGTTAATCCGTTATTCGATAAAGTACTTCCGCCCTTAAACTTATTAAACATGTCTTCTCTAGATACTACTGTTTCATTTATATCTTGTATTCTTATTAATGAATCTCTTAGCTTAGCAATTGACAATGCTCTTGATCCATCACCATCTCCATCCAAGTTATTTTCATGTGTATATGCAAACAAATCATCATGAGTCTTAGTTTTTATCTTCATTACATCTTCAAGTATCTCTTTATTCATTGAAATATTTTTAGCTGTTATCTCTTCTTCACCACTTAAAGTTTCATCTAAATTCACTAATAATCCATTTGTTCTATACTTAGCCACATCCTTATTTACAAAGAAAGGTAAATAATCTTTATCCGGTCCACCAGTATTATTTAGTGGATTTTCTATTCCACTATGAATGGCATTAACTGAAAAAGCCAAAGATTTTGCTAACTTATTCAATTGATCCATATAATCTGCTATATCTTTTTGAACTGAAACTACTCCACTCACACTTCCTGTTTCAGGTTTAAACATCATAAGTTGTGAATAACTTATAGCATCTCCATTTCTAATTGGATATCCATCACCTTTAACAGCTTGCCCATTTTTATCAGCCCAAATTATTCTATTATCTTTAATTTCTTTAGCTTGTTCTTTTGTTATGCCTGTAATCTTTAATGTCTGCTTATTAGATTCGCTATCCATATTACCATTTTTATAATATGTAACTATATATGTATTTCTTGATAAGTCACTTTCATCAAGCTCTACATTTGTTACATAAGAAAACCTAGATACATCTCCATTAGGACTAGCATTAACTAATAGAGGAGCCTTCATACTTCCTAAATCAGTAGGTTTAACATCTATTCCATTAAACTCTCTCTTATCTACTTGAATTCCAAATTTATAACTCAACTGATCTAATAATACATCTCTTTTATCCATTAAATCATTAGGTGAATTCCCAGATACAGTAACACTTATTATTTCTTGATTAACTCTATCTACTTGTTCTAATATACTGTTTACTTCTGTGACTGTACTTTTAAGCATATCTTGTGCATTTGTTTGAAGTCCCTCTAGCTTTGTATAAGTTGCATTTAATGCATCTGCTAAAGCAGCTGATTGTTGTGCAACTACAGTTCTAGAATTTGAACTATTAGGTTGTTTTGAAAGTTCCTGAAAAGAATCAAAAAACTTACCCATAAGTGTTGATAGACCTGTTTCTGAAGGTTCATTAAATACACTTTCAACCTCATATAAAAAGTTGCTTCTCATATCATACTTACCTAATACTGCATTTTCACCTCTAACTTGATAATCTAAAAAACTATCTCTTACTCTTTCAATCGCTTGGACTTGGGCACCTGTACCAAGTTGTCCTGCTTGAACTGATGAGCCCATAGACGTTCCACCAAAAGGTCTAGTAGTCTCTATTTTAGCTCTTTGTCTTGAATAACCAACTGTATTAGAGTTAGCAATATTATGAGATGTTACATCTATACTTTTTTGTTGTACATTCATACCTCTTTTTGCAATATTAAATGTAGAAAATAATCCTGACATATAGTATCCTCCAGTTCCACTTACCTTCTTATGTTTCCATAAGAGTTATAGGTAGTTACATCTTTCTTTGGATTTATTAAGTTTAATAGTTTGTTAGTAAAGCTTAATTGCTGCTTTATTAATAATTCATTTGTATCTTTTTGAATTATCATTTCATTTAATAATTTTTGAATCCTTCTATATATATTATCTAAATCATTATTATTTGAATTTGTAATATAATCCCTTATTGAAGTATTACCCAAGTACCTTCTTCTATCTACTTCCGCTTCAGCAACCTCTTTGTTTTTTACTCTTATTTCTTCAGCTACTGATTCCATCCCAAAAATATCTTTATTTAAAATAAGTTTATGTTGCTTATCAAGTAAAGATAAAAGTTCCTTCAATTTTTCTTCTTCAAATATAAGAACATCCTTTAACTTGTCGCTCATGCTATTCCTTACCTCTCATTGCATCTAACATTCCTCTTGCTATTAGCCTAGCATCATAAGAATATGTTCCATTTGAAATTTCATTTTTAACTTCCATAACTCTTTGTTCATTATTATAAGTACTATTTATTGAATATTCCTTTAAAGCTTTGGATGCTTCTGAAATTTCTATTCTATCGTAAGTTTTTTCTTTTTCAACTTTATTTGTTTTATTAGAAGTAACTTTGTTATAATAATTAATTCCATTTGTGTAGTTGACTCCTTTTATATTCATAATTCCCTCCAACACTTTTCTTATATATTATTTATCGTTATTTTTATTTAAAAGTTTAGTTACTATAATTAAAAAATGAATAAAAATAATATCTGCAATAAAAAAGGAACTGTCTCAAACAGTTCCAAATTAAAAATGAAGGATTATTTATGTAATAAAGCTAACTACTAATATATAATTTCCAAACCTTATAAGAAGTTTTTATTATATATATCATGACAACTTATATACTTCTATCTTAAAGACTTTATTCTTTCTGCACCACTAACTATATTTGTTATTCTAACTCCAAAGTTCTCATCAACAACGACTACTTCGCCGTATGCTATCTTTTTGCCATTAACAAGTATTTCTACTGGTTCCTCTGCCAATTTATCTAATTCAATTAATGAACCTGTGCTCAAATTTAAAATATCCTTAATTGATTTTTTAGTTCTTCCAAGAACTACAGAAACCTCTAATGGAACATCTAATATCAAGTCTATATTTCTATGGGACTCTCCCATCTTACCTTGAGCTAAAGATTCAAAACTAGCCTCATGTACCTCAATAGGTTTTTCTTTTACATATTCATCTATCTTATCAGTATGATTTGAAGTTATTGCAGCCTCACTATATTCATATGAAGCTACTTTTTCAGATACTCTATCTTCTTTATAAGTTTTATGATCTTGATCCTTAATATCTATAACCTGTTCCTCATTTTGACTATTTTCTTCACCCATCATAATAGACACAACTTTTTTAGCGGTATCTATAGGTAGGATTTGCATCATATTTGATTGAAGTAATCCTTCTATAGTTAAATCAAAACAAATTTCTACTATTGACTCATCCTCTGGAATACTTTCAGAAATTGTTTCATTCATTTCCTTCCATATTTTTGATTTTGGTG
Source organism: Clostridium lamae (assembly GCF_033043255.1). Lineage (NCBI taxonomy): Bacteria > Bacillati > Bacillota > Clostridia > Eubacteriales > Clostridiaceae > Clostridium > Clostridium lamae. The sequence continues at coordinate 118,887 of NZ_JASCQJ010000003.1, forward strand.
GAGATATATTAACTTCCCTATCAAACATAGTTGCCATTGAAGTAGCAGCAGAGCCTATCATTTGATTCATAGCTTCTTGTACTGCACTTACTTCTATCTCTGATAACTCTGAAGTAGATACTTGTCCATCTCCCCCCATCATTAAGTTCGCAATTACAGCTGCATCATTTGTTTGCATTATTAATAAATTTCTACCTGTAATTCCGGAAACATATTCTACATCTAATATTATATTAGGATAATCAAAGCACTCTTTAATCTTTTTTAAAGTAGTTATGGTCACTTTTGGTGTTGTAATATTTACTTGTTTATTTATTAGTTGATAAAGGGCTGTAGATGCTGTACCCATTGAAATATTACCTATTTCACCTAATAAATCTTTTTCTACATCACTTATCAATTCTGTATTAGTATCCTCTATAGTGCCCTTTAACAATGAATCTATTTCTTCTTGAGATAAAAAACTATTACTCATTCTCAATCACATCCTTATTTAAAATATCTAAAATCTCAACTCCCATATTTCTTCCAATAGATCCAGGCTTAGCAATAAAGCATTCCTCTTCTTCTATAAATACATTTACTGGATCACTGCATTGAGAATTTAATATTAAAACATCTCCTTTAACTAGCTTTAAAAAACTATCTATTGTTACCTCTGTTTTACCTAACTCTACATGCATATTTACTTCTACAGGCTCGATTCCCTTTTTAAGTTTTTCTTGCACTTCACCTATAATCTCATCTTCATCACTTTTAAACCAATATTGAACAACAAGTTTATCTAGTACTTTTTCAATACTTAAGTAAGGAATACATAAATTCATATATGTAGAACTTTTGCCTAACTCTACTAAAAAACTAAGTAAAGCAACTGGTTCATTAGGAGCTAAAGTTTGATTTACAGAAGGATTAGTTTCTAATAACTCAAACTCTGGCTTTACTTCTAATATACCATCCCAAGCTAACACCATAGACTTTATCATCTCTGATGTTATATTTGATAATATATTTTTTTCTATTTCTGAAAATTCCTTAGACTTCCCATATCTTTCTCCTGTACCACCTAAGAGTATATCCAATATTTGAAATGAAAACTGTGGATTCATTTCAAGTAATATATTTCCTTGTAGCGGTGGCATCTTAAACATTGTAATTATAGTTGGATTGGGAATAGAATGGATAAATTCCTCATAAGTAATTTGCTCCACGCTTTGAATTTCTATTTTAACATGTTTTCTAAGCTGCCCTGAAAGATAATTACTTACTATTCTTGCAAAAGAATCATGAACCATTTCTAAAGTTCTTATATGATCTTTAGAAAACTTTTGTGGACTTCTAAAGTCATATTTTTTAATCTTATGCTTTTCATCTTTTTCTTTCAATTGTTCTGGCTCGACATCCCCTGTAGATAAGGCAGAAAGAAGAGCATCAATTTCACTTTGGCTAAGTACCTCTGCCATTTCTATCCCTCACTTCTCATTGATAAAGTAATTTCTCAATATTTATTATTGTTAGTAATCTATCTTCTAAATCAATTACTCCTTTAATATAATTTTCAGTATTATGAGTTTCAAGCCTTTGAATATATTGCTCATCTATCTCAATAACTTCTTCTACTTCATCTACAGTTACACCTAATTCTTCATCATCAACTTTAAGTATAATTATATTGCCTTGTTTTTTGTTAGAATTGATATTAAGTAATAAATTTATATCTACTAATGATTTTATACTTCCTCTTAAATTAATTAACCCCTTTATATAAGCAGGAGCTTTCGAAACCTTTGTAATAGTCATCATATCATTAATACTTAACACTTTATCTGTTTCAACTGCAAAATGCTCTTCTCCTAATTTAAATATTACAAATTGCATCCATTCTGCCTCCTAATTTTATTTAACCTATAACCTTCCTGATTGCTTCTAATACTCTATCTGCTTGGAAAGGCTTTACTATAAAATCTTTTGCTCCTGACTTTATAGCATCCATTACCATAGATTGTTGTCCCATAGCAGAGCACATAATTATTTTTGCTGATGGATCAAAGGCTCTTATTTCTTTTACAGCTTCTATTCCATCCATATCTGGCATAGTTATATCCATAGTTACAACATCTGGTCTTTCTTTTTTGTATAAATTAACAGCTTCTACTCCATTGCTAGCCTCACCTATTACGTTAAAGCCATTCTTTTGTAATATATCCTTTATCATCATTCTCATAAAAGCAGCGTCATCAACTATTAAAACTTTTGTCATTTCTAAAACCTCCAAATTATTTTATTCCTAATGATTCTAATATTTTTTCTAATGAGCCTGGTGCTGGAACAAAATAAAGATGTCCTTCTATATTATTTTCTTCCTCTCCCATAAAAAGTGTTTCTATATCTAAAACATTTTCTTGATATTGACCTGTTTCCACAAAAGTTGAAACAAGTATAGCGCTTATCATATCATTTACAACTGCAGGTACTGATGCTGTTGCCTTTAAACCAGTAAAATCAGCGATAGAATTCATAAATGATGATGATATAATATTTCCTATTTCACCTATAACAGAGAATCCCATCTCTGTTAAATTACTTTCCTTCACTAGTGTCATTTTTGATATTATATTAAGAGCTACTTTTTCATCTAGTACATATAATATGCTCCCCTCTATATCATCTAAAACTTTTACTAATACTGCCACTACTTCATTTTCCTTATAGTTATTTAATAGTTCATCAAAAGCTATTAAATTCATATTTGGTACTGACATATCTATTTTACTTCCTAAAAGTATAGATAATGAAGTTGCTGCATTTCCTGCTCCTATATTAGAAACTTCTTTTAAAGCATCTAATTGAAATGAGGTTAAATGTTTATATTCCATAAAATCCTTCCCTTCTATATCAATGCTGCAACATCAAGTATTAAGGTCACTAATCCATTACCTAAAATGGTAGCTCCAATATATTCTTTTAAGAATTTTAATGTCTTTCCTAAAGGCTTAATTACTATTTCCTGCTGTCCAAAGAGAGAATCTACAAGTAGTCCTACTGTTTTTTCGCCTACCTTAACTATAATAATAAATTTTTTCTTAGTTTCTCTACTTTCTATATTTAATCTCTCATTTAATCTTACTAATGGAATAATATTATCTCTATAAATTATTACCTCTTCTCCATTAGTCTTTTTAATATTTTCCTCTTTGTAATCTATAACCCTATCTATAAAACCTAATGAAATAGCTAGTGTTTCATCACCTATCTTAACCAATAGAGCTTGAATTATTTGAAGTGTAAGTGGTAATTTAATAATAAAACTAGATCCCTTTCCATCTTCACTTACTACATCAACAGTGCCTCCAAGTGATGAAATTTTAGTTTTTACTACATCCATTCCAACTCCTCTTCCTGAAATGTCTGTAACTACATTATTAGTACTAAAGCCTTGTGCAAATATAAGATTCCTTATATCATTATCACTTAATCCTTCTGTACTTATTCCGATTTTCTCTGCTTTTTCTTTAATTTTATTAAGATTAATTCCAGCTCCATCATCACTAACTTTTATTAATGCCTTAGTTCCTTCTTGATAAGCTACAAGCTTAATTGTACCAACAGGATTTTTGCCATTTTTTATTCTGTCTTCTTTATTTTCGATACCATGATCTGCTGCGTTTCTTAAAAGATGTATCAATGGTTCGCCTATTTCATCTATAACAGTCCTATCCAATTCTGTTTCAGAACCTTTTATTTCAAAATTAATTTCCTTTTTAAGTTCTACAGATAAATCTCTAATCATTCTAGGGAATCTATTAAATACTACTTCTAATGGTAACATTCTTATCTTCATAACTAAGTCTTGAAGATCTGAAGTAGTTCTTTCTACCTGCTCTAATGTTTCAATTAATTCTTGTGATTTATTATCTATAACTATTTGTTCTAATCTAGTTCTATATATTACCAGCTCAGATACCATATTCATAAGTTTATCTATTCTTTGTAAATCAACTCTTACAGATTGATGAGTTCTTTTAGACCCGTTATTATTTTCTTTTTTTATTTCTTTAGGCTCTATCAAATTAACATTAAGTTTTTCACTACTAATTAAAGATTTTGCTTCATCTAAAATGTCTTCATTACTCACTGCAGCTTCATGTAACTCGTCAATTGAAACATAAGATGTTAATACTTTCTCTACTTCAGATACATTACTTATTAAGCTTTCTATTTCCTCTTTAGATTTTTTAGTTAATAATACAAATAATAACTCTGTATCAAATTGCTCGTTTTCAATATCTTCAGTGGATGGAAATGATTTAATTATTTCCCCTTGTCCTTCTAATTCTTGAACGATTAAAAATGCTCTTGCTGACTTTAATAAAGTATCTTTTCTTAATGAAATTTTTATATTAATTCCATTGTAATCATTATTCTTAGCTTGTTTAATGACAGATATGTCATACTCATTTAAAAGATCATTAATTGAATTTTGATTTTCAATTTCTTCATTCTTTTCAATATAATCTACAACATCCATCTTAACTATTTTTTCTAAGGACTCAATAATACTAGAATATTCAATTTCGTCATTATTTTCTTTTTCAATGTTACTTACCATTCTTTCTAATGTATCTAGGCAATCGAATAATACAGTAACAACATTTCTAGTTACTTTAAGTTTTCCTTCCCTAAATTCAGATAATACATCTTCCATCCTATGAGTTAATACAGCTATGTTACCATACCCCATAGTTGCAGCCATCCCTTTAATAGTATGAGCAACTCTAAATATTTCATTTAGTTTGCCTATATTATTTGGTTCTTGCTCCAAATCTAATAATGCTTCGTTTAGAGTCTGCAAATTTTCCATTGATTCCTCTAAAAACATAGCCATATATTGAGATACATCCATGTTGTTCACCCCTTTATACTTTCTTATAAATAAAAGTAGATACTTTTTCTAAATTAAAATCCTTATAACTGTATATACTTTCTGTTGCCCCTACAAATAGCATTCCACCTTTTTTTAATGAATTACAGAACTTTTTAAATATCTCATTCTTAATATCATTTCTAAAATAAATAATCACATTTCTGCATACAATTAAATCAAAATTATTATCATAGCTATCTAATATTAAATCGTGTTTTTTAAAAGTAACCATAGATTTAATTTTTTGATCTATTATATATCTATCATTTGATATATTGAAATATTTTCTTTTAAAGCCTTCACTTACATTTTTCATTTCTACAGATAGATATTCTCCAGCTTCCGCTTTTTTCAATATATTCTTATCTATATCTGTCGCTAATATATCTGCTTTGATATTTAAATTCATATCATTAATTAATATCGCAATACTATAAGGTTCACACCCCATTGAGCAAGCAGCACTCCAAATTTTCAATCTAGATTTTTCCTTACAATACTCTCTAATAACACCCTGCAATTCGTAAAACAATTCTGGATTTCTAAAAAATTCTGTCACATTTATAGTTATAAAATCCAAAAATCTTTCTCTTTGTTCTTTATTAACCATCAAAACTTTTTTATAATCATCTAATGATGCTATTCCTAACCTTGACATCAAGCTCGATATTCTTCTGTTTAACTGTTCTGGCTTATATGCATTCAGGTTAATATTAAATTCCTTATAAATCCAATTATGAAATTCCGTAAACTCCATAGCTCCTCCTAATTCTTCATAATTATTTTATTTATTTTGAAAGCTATCTCATCTAATGGAAGGACATAATCTACACAACCAGTTTCAAATGAACATTTAGGCATTCCATAAATAACAGAACTGTTTTCGTCTTGAGCAATTGTTATACCTTTATTCATTTTTACTACAATAGTCCCTTCCGCTCCATCTTTCCCCATACCAGTAAGTACTACAGAAATAATTCTATTACCATAAACTGATGAAGCCGATATAAATAATTTATCTACAGCTGGTCTAACTCCCCAGATTGGATTTTCCATAGTTAATCCTATAAATCCAGAATCTCTAACTACCATATGATACCCTCCTGGGGCTATATATACTTTGTTTTTTTCAATTCTCATACCTTCATTTGCTTCTAAAACTTCCAATTTGCACTTTTTATTTAGCCTTTCGGCGAAAGATTTAGTAAAACCACTTGGCATATGTTGAACAATTAATACTGCTGCATTTAATTCTCTAGTTAATTTAGTTATTATCTTTTCTATAGCATTTGGGCCACCAGTTGAAGCTCCTATTAATACGACGTCTTTAACTCCCATTACTGCATCATTCCACAATACTGTAACCCCCTTTAGAGATTTTTAATAGTATTACCAATACTTCTAATAATAACTGAACCATCTTCACTCTCAAAAATCATAGTTCTACCTTTGTTGCCGCCAATATCTTCTCCTATAATAGGTATAGATAGTTTATTTATGGTATTAATAACTGCTTCCCCATTTCTTTTTCCTATATCACTAACTATTTTTTTATCTGAAAAATTAAACATAGAAGCTCCACCAGCTATTTTAGCAGTCATATTCTCTTTTCTACATCCATAAGATTTCATTTGATTAAATAATTTTTCAACACCTAAATCTGCATATTTAAATGGATTTACTATTTCTTTAAACTGCCTACTATCTGGTAGCATAATATGTACTAATCCTGCAATCCTTTTTTCTCTATCATATAAGGCTATTCCTATGCAGGATCCAAGTCCCATTGTAATTAGTTTGTCTGGAGATGATACTATTGCACTATCGGCTATTCCAACTCTAACTTCTCTTCCATCATTCAATAATTTCACCCCTGAAAAACAATTTCTTCTTCTTCTACTGTCAATACCTTTTCTAAATCAAGCATAATCACTATATTTTCATTTTTATTAATTAAACCATGTATATATCTTTTTGAAATTAGTGTAGTAAGACTCTCTGGATTTTTAATTTCTTCACTTGAAATACTTAACACTTCACTAACACTGTCAACTAAAATACCAAACTTACCATTACTTTTTCTTACAACTATTATCTTCTTATCTAAACTATTTTCTATTTTAAGTTTAAATTTATCTACTAGATTAATAATTGGTAAAACATTATTTTCATAGTTTATTATCCCCTCCAAGAAGCTTGGAGAATCTGGAAGAACAGTTGGGTCTTCATAACCTAAAATTCTTTCAACTTCCATAATATCAGTTGCATAAAATTCATTTCCTAGCTTAAAAACTAGTATTTTTATCTCACTCATTTCTCGTTTCCTCCTATAGAATTAATTTCTCAACTTCTAAACTACCATCTTTATCAATATAAACATGAATATTTTTTGAGGCCTTGTCCAAAATATATTTTTTATTTCCTATTATGAAGGTAGTATTAGGATAAGCAATATTAACATAAATATTACCATATCTACCAACTTCTAAATTTGTAAAAACCCCCGAATCGCTTCCTACTATTGAAGCCTTTATTAATTCATCAGCCTTAAGATAACCTCCCCTACAAATCCCATTTTCTGTAGTAAATATAATACTTTTAGTCGCATTTAGTTCACTTGTGAATAAACCTTTTCCATATATATCAATATTTCCAACTACATCAATTTTTGATTCTTGGGCATACTCCATTCTTAATGTTGCCTCAATTAATACATCTGCTTCTAACTCTAAAAGCTCTTCATCTATCTTGTAAATTATTTCTTTAATTTCAGATATTTCCTTAATATTACTCACTGAAGCTCCTAAAAGTTTTGATTTAACTAACTTAACTACTTCAGAGTTTTTACAGTAATCTTTTACAGAATTTGAAATCACTTTAATCAGTATTTTAGATGTACTTTTAAACTTCTTTTCTATTAGTAACTTAATTAAAAGCCCTATAGATATTTCTTCTCTAATTAAATTATTTTCTTTTAAATAATCTAGATTTAATACTATTGAATCTAAAATTTCTCTTAATTCTTTTAATGTATTAATCCTATTAGATTTTACTAAATTATTTCCACCTATCTTTATCTTTGAGTTTATTACATTCCCTACTATTTCAGTAGAATTTTTTGCTTCTATTTCTCCACTAAAGACTCCTCCATTAATTACAAGACTTTCTCCAGAAGTTACCTTCATACCTTCAGTAACTTTACCATTAATCTCTACATTAGCTGGGAAAATAATATTACCTGTAGACATAGTCACATCTTTATTTAAAACATATACTGGCTCAATCCAAACTTTATTTTTACTAAAGTTCGGTTTCCCATCAATAGTAGAAATTATTAAATTATTCTCTAGCTTTGTCCCATTTCCTGCTGAGAAATTACTTTTCTTTTTGGGTTTACTTGGAATAATATCATTAAAAATATTTATCCCATCAATTCCATCTTCCCCTTTTATAATTTCGGCCAATATCTCATTAGCTTTAACACTTGTTATTGTATTAAATGATCTATGATCAACTTTTTCATTTTTTTCATAATCTTTAGCAGTCCTATTAAATAATATTTTAATTTCATCTTCTATTGGAGGTTTAGGGGTTTTACCCTTTGCTATTAAAACATTCTTTATTTCTTGGCTATTTATTATTTGTTTTATATTCTCTTCATTTATACCATAAATAATTTTTGCTTTTTTTAATTCTAGCATGATTTCTTCTTCACTAATATTAGGAGGGATTTCTCCCTCCACTTCTATTACTTCTAAAGACAAACTTTTACTTTCTTTCATATCCTTTAGGATATATTTTTTTTCATTCTCATAATTTATTGAGATATATCCTTCTGTACTATCTTTATTCCAACTTAAATTAATATTTCTTTTATATTCAACTTTAAGTTCTTTAAACTCTATTACATTTTCCTCTTTAACTCTAAAAGGTTTATTGATAATTTTACCATCTATATAAATAGTTCCTTCTAAGGGCGGTATAATAATCGGAGTTTCTCCGCGTCCAATTGGATCTTTTACTATTATTTTATTATTTTCAACATAAACTTTACCATCTACATTAGCTTCTTTTCCATTTTCATACATCTATACTCCCCCATCCAAATTCCCTACTATGATTTAATGATATCATAATTTAATACCTTTTTGAATAATGTATAATTTATAGCAACTGTTATTTTTTAAATTTTTTAACATATTTATCCACTTCTTTGTTGAATTCCTTAATAAGTCTTTGCAGGATTTCATTATTAACATTTAGTTCTATGTCATCTATCATAAAAATAGGGAGTATTTTAGGTGATGTACCTGATATAAACATTGCTTCAAATGACTTTATATCTTTATAGTTTATTCGCTTTTCTTCAACCTTTATTCCTAGTGATTTTGATAATTCTATAATTCTTCCCCTTGTTACTCCTGGTAACACAGCTTCTAATGGGGATGTATAAAGCTTATCATCTTTAATCATAAATATATTTGATTTACTTCCTTCTGTTATGTATCCGTCATTACTTACAAGTATAGCTTCAAAAGCTGAAGCTTTATTAATTTCATTTGTAACTTTCTCTCTAAAATTACTATCTATAATCTTAGCATTAGGATTTGTTCTTTCACCATGATATAATATAGTTTTTACACCAACTCTATATAATTCTTCTTTAGGATAGTTATGTTTTATGCTAAACACCTTCATAGTATCTGTTTTCATGTCAAAAGTTAACTTTATATTTCCAAATTCTACATTATTAGCTTTAATCAGCTTAAGTAGATATTCTCTTATTTTATCGTATTTGTAGGAAAATGGTTTTTCCATCAATTTAAAAGATGACTCTAATCTTTTGATATGATCTTCATAAAATAAAGGAACTTTATTAATTACTCTTATTACCTCATATATTACTCTTTCCTTTTCAAGAGAATCATTGGTGTAATTCTTAATTGGTTCTAAATGTCCGTCCTCTAAATAATAATTTAATATAGCTTCCATTTTTTTCTCCTTTTTTTATTTCCACTCTAATTTTTTATAACTGCTTTTCTTTCTATAATTTATTAGATAAGCGTTACCTACTAAATCCAAGAGAGGTTTATCAGATAAAGAATCTGAAAACATATAAGAATTCTTATAATCAACTTCAACATTTTCTTTTTCTAATACTTCTTTTAATCTCTTTAACTTTTCTTCGCCTTTACAATTAGCTCCATTCATTTTTCTAATAAATTTCCCATCCTCTATGAAGAATCTAGTCCCAATTATCATATCTATTTCTTTTATCGCATAAAACTCATTCAAATAAAATTCAGGAGAAGCAGATATCAAATATATCTTATAACCTTGTCCCTTTAATTTTTTCATCATTTTTATTGAATCTTCATATACAATTTTTTCTAAAACATCCTTATAAAAATTCTTCACTAAAATAGCTAAATCTTTTTCATCTATTTTATCAATAAATTTAAGAAATGATTCCTTAACTCTTTTTTCATCATAAACACCAATTGCATACATAATGCCAGAATAAATAGCTCTAGGCAAAAATCTAATATTCTTAATATCTTTTAAAATCATATATTTATATAATTGCATTAATGTTTCTTTTCTTGTTATTGTATAGTCTACATCAAATAGCGCTAATTTATCCATTCATTATTCCTCCTACGTTGTTATACAATTAAATTATATACTAAATTTTTCTATTATCAAACAAAAAAGGATATATATATCCCATTATTTACGAGCTGATAAACACTAATTCGTACTCATGTGATATTTATCTCCTTTAAAACTGATTATTGAAATTAAATAAACTTAATTTCTTTTTAATTTTGTAATTTTTTTAAATAATTCTCAATTCTATTTAAGCCTACTTCTATATTTTCTTTAGAAGTAGCATATGATAATCTTATATATTCGTCTAAACCAAAAGCTATCCCAGGTATGACAGCTACTTGTTCTTCATCTAACAAACTTTTTGAAAAATCTAATGATGAACATATAGTCTTCCCTAATATAGACTTGCCATAATATTCTCCTACATATACCATTACATAAAAAGCACCCTTAGGCATAATATAAGAAATTCCTTCTATTTTATTAAGCCTATCTACCATATAATTTCTTCTATTTTCAAATGCTTCTATCATATTATTAAGATCATCTTGAGGTCCATTTAATGCTTCTATAGCAGCATATTGTGATATAGAATTAATATTTGAAGTTACATGACTTTGAATACTACTCATAAGTCCTGCTATTTCTTTACTCGAAGCAGAATATCCTATTCTCCATCCTGTCATAGCATAAGATTTAGATAACCCATTAATTACAACTGTTCTTTTATAAGCATCTTCTGATATAGTTGCTATACTTATATGCTTATTTTTATCATAAATTAACTTCTCGTATATCTCATCTGATATTATTATTAAATCATTTTCCTTTGCAAATTCCGCTATTTCTATTAACTCCGATTTAGAATATATACTTCCAGTTGGATTATTAGGACTATTTAAAAGTATTGCTTTGGTTTTATTTGTAACTACTTCTCTTAAGTCTTCAATTCTATATTTATAATCATTATCTTTTTTATTATTTACAAAAACAGGGACTCCATCCGCTAATTTTATAAGCTCTGGGTAGCTTACCCAATAAGGAATAGGAACTATAACTTCATCACCTTTATTTAATATAGCTAAGAATACATTGGCCAAACTTTGTTTTGCACCAGTAGATACTACTATTTGATTTGCCTCATATATTAGTCCATTATCATTTTTAAATTTTGCGCAAATGGCATTTCTTAATTCTAAAACTCCACTAGTAGGTGTATATTTTGTTTTTCCATCTTTCATTGCTCTTATAGCAGCATTTATAATATTCTCAGGTGTATTAAAATCTGGTTCTCCTGCACTAAAGCTTACTACATTTATTCCTGATTCCTTTAAAGCCTTAGCTTTTGCTGTAATTTCTAATGTTATTGATGGATTAATTTGCTTTGCTTTATTAGATAAATCCATTATTACTCCCCCATTTACTTACTCAAATTTATTAGCTTATTCAATTGTTCTTCATTAATACCATAACTGCCAATTAAATTTTCCTTTAATCCTTCCTTACCATGAAAATCACTACCGCCAGTAATTGCTAGTTTATATTTTTTTGCAAGATTGTAAAAATTATTAGTTTGTTCTTTAGAGTGACTTGGATGATATACTTCAATCCCCTTTAAGCCAAAAAACTTTAAATTTTTGATTATTTTCTCAACTTCTAAAGATTTATAAATTTGCCCTGGATGTGCTAATACAGGCATTCCTCCTGCATTATTTATTACTTGTATAGCTTCCTTATAACCTAATTTATATCCTTTTACATAAGCTTTCTTTCCCTTAACTAAATGATTAGTGAAAGCTGCCTTATAAGTCTCAAAATATCCTTTTCTAACCATAGCATTAGCAACATGACTTCTTCCTACTGTTGAATTTAAATCAACCTCTAAATCTTCAAGATTTAAATAAATATCCTGTTCTCTTAATCTAAGAAGTATTTCTTCTATTCTTTCTATTCTCGATTTATTTAACTTATCTACAGTTTTAATTAACTCTATATTATTAATATCAATGAAATATCCTAATATGTGAAGCTCTAACTCTTCAAACTCAGTACTCAATTCTATACCTGGTATAACTTCAATATCAGTATATCTATTTTGGGTAATATATTGCGAAGAAATAGAATCATGATCCGTTATAGAAATACTTTTAACACCTAAATTTATAGCATTCTTAATGATTTCTTCTGGTGATAAAGTGCCGTCTGAATAATTAGAATGAATATGTAAATCTGCATACTTCATATTAACACCCTATTTCTTAAGTTTATACTAAAAATATATCATTATTAATATAAAATGACAATAATTATGAGATAAATAATATATTCCTCGCTCCGTCGCAAGCTCCAAGTCGCAGTTCATATATTATTTATCTCATTCTACACTAAAGGTAATAATTCCTCATTTCATTCGGAATTATAATAGTTACTCTTTATGTTATATATCCTTTTCTCTATAAATTTTCTTATTATTCATTTTGTCGCTTCGCTCCAAGTCATCGCAACCTTATATATCACACTTCAAAGCTGAAGGAAGGAATTTATAAAAAGCTATTCACAGGGTAATCTTTTTATAAATTCCTAAATAAAAAAGGAGATAAATATTATGTTCCTTGCGACCTCGCAGGCTCCAAGTCGCAGTTCACATAACATTTATCACCCTCTACCTAAAGGAAATAATTCTTCATTTCATTCAGAATTAAAAATATTATCTGTAATCATATAATCTATCACTATAATTTTCTTCTTATTTACTCAGTCGCTTCACTCCAAGTCGCAGTAAAATTACATATTGACACTTCAAAACTAAAGCAAGAATGCTAAAAATTATATGTAATATTAACTTTTTATTTTGATGGAAAATAAAAAAAGACACTATCGTGCCTTTTATAATTCTTATTCTCCTAATTCTTCACTGTAGAATTTTGATACTCTCTCAAATTCATCTTCTTCTGGAATTATTAGTTCTCCATCTTCTAATGATCTAAATAAGTATACTGAATCCTCATTAGGATCTTGAGCTAAAATATATTCATTTTCTTCAAATTCAAATGCATCTATTATAGAACAAGAGATTACATTTCCATTTTCATCTTCTAAATCTACTACGAAATGTTCGTGATGATCTTCTCCGCATCCACATTCATCAGTATGTACATGATCATGATCATGACCACATCCACATGTAGTTTCTTCTTCATTTAATCCACATTTATTTTCATTATCCATTTTATAATCCTCCTTTAATGAGATTATTACTCTATTTAATTCTACCCTTAATTAATAAAAATTAAAAGTAAAACATTTAAATTTCTTATTAATTTTTATAATAAATAATATTTCATTATATATATTATCTAATTTAAGGCTAGATTGTTTAAAATCTCTCCATTTATTTACTTAAATAAAAAAATAAGGAGCTAAATAGCTCCTTATTTTAAACTATTGTTGTTGTGATAATCTCTTGTAGTTTGCTAATCTTTCCATAGCATCTTTTTCTGTCTTTTCAAATAAAGCTTCTGCTTGTTCTGGGAATGCTTTTGCAAGTGAAGCATATCTTACTTCTCCCATTAAGAATTCTCTAAAGCTTAATTTTGGTTCTTTAGAATCTAATGAGAATGGATTCTTAGTTCCAATTAGGCTTGGGTTATATCTGTATAATCCCCAATATCCACTTTCAACAGCTCTCTTAGCTTCATCTTGGCTGTTTGCCATACCATTCTTAATACCATGGCTTATACATGGAGCATAAGCAATGATTAATGATGGACCATCATAAGCTTCAGCTTCAGCTATTGCTTTTAGAGTTTGATTCTTATCAGCTCCCATTGAAATTTGTGCTACATAAACATAACCATATGTCATAGCCATCATTCCAAGGTCTTTCTTCTTAGTCTTCTTACCTGATGCAGCAAATTTAGCTATTGCAGCAGTTGGAGTTGACTTAGAAGATTGTCCTCCTGTATTTGAATAAATTTCAGTATCAAATACAAGTACATTTACATCTTCACCAGAAGCTAGAACGTGGTCTAATCCACCGTATCCGATGTCATATGCCCATCCGTCTCCTCCGAATATCCATTGAGATCTCTTAACTAAGAATTCTTTATCCTTTAAGATTTCTCTAGCAAAGTCAGCATCAACATTTTGTAATACTGCTATTACTCTATCTGCTCTATCTCTAGTACCTTCTCCACTGTTCATGTGATCTAACCAGTCTTGAAGTACTATTCTAATATCTTCTGAAACTTCTGTTTCTAAAGCCTTAGTCATGTTATCAGCTATTCTTTCTCTTATAGCCTTAACTCCTAAGAACATACCTAATCCAAATTCAGCATTATCTTCAAATAATGAATTTGCCCAAGCTGGACCATGTCCTTCATCGTTTACTGTATATGGAGTTGCTGGTACTGAACCTCCCCAGATTGATGAACATCCAGTAGCATTAGCTATCATCATTCTATCTCCAAATAATTGAGTTACAAGCTTAGCATATGGAGTTTCTCCACAACCAGCACATGCTCCTGAGAATTCGAATAATGGTTTCTCAAATTGGCTACCTTTAACAGTATTCTTGTTCATTGGGTTCTTCTTAGGTTTTACATCATTAACAGCATATTCCCAAGCTTCAATTTGCTCTTCTTGAGTTTCTATTGGTTTCATTATTAATGCCTTACCTGGTGCTGGACATACTTGAGCACAGTTTCCACATCCTGTACAGTCTAATGGAGTAACACTAATACTGTAGAATGTTGGTTCTTCTGTTCTTAATGCCTTCGCAGGTACAACTTTAAATGATTCTGGTGCATTTGTCTTTTCTTCTTCATTTAATAAGAATGGTCTTATAACTGCGTGTGGACAAACATATGCACATTGGTTACATTGAATACACTTGTCTTGTTGCCATTCTGGAACATTGATTGCGATACCTCTCTTTTCATAAGCAGCAGTACCTGGCATAAATGTACCATCTTCCATTCCAGTAAATGCTGATACAGGAAGATCAAATCCCTTTTGAGCATTTATAGGTTCAACAATGTTCTTTATGAATGCTGGAATATCGCTTCTATCTTCTTTCGCTTCTTCCTTAGCATCTTTCCAATCAGCTGGAACTTCAACTCTAACTATAGCTTCAACACCTTTATCTATAGCCGCAAAGTTCATATTAACAACTTTTTCACCTTTTTTACCATATGATGATACAACAGCATCTTTTAAGTACTTAACAGCATCTTCAACTGGTATAATGTTAGCAATCTTAAAGAATGCAGCTTGCATTATCATGTTGATTCTTCCACCAAGTCCAATTTCTTGTGCTATCTTAACAGCATTTAATGTATAGAATTCAATATTGTTTTCTGCAATATATCTCTTCATTTCAGCTGGTAATTTTTCATTTAGTTCTTCTGGTGTCCAGATTGTATTTAATAAGAATTTACCATTCTTCTTTAAGCCTTCTAATACATCATATTTATATACATAAGCTTGGTTGTGGCAAGCAACAAAATCAGCTTTATCAACTAAGTATGGTGACTTAATTGGCTTCTTACCAAATCTTAAGTGTGATACAGTTATACCACCAGATTTCTTTGAGTCATATGAGAAATATCCTTGAGCATACATATCAGTATGGTCTCCGATAATCTTAATAGCACTCTTATTAGCACCAACTGTACCGTCTGATCCTAATCCCCAGAACTTACATGCTTTTGTACCTTCTGTAGATGCATCAATATCTTCTACTATTTCTAATGAAGTGTTAGTCACGTCATCAACTATAGAAATTGTAAATCCATCTTTTGGAGTTTCCTTAGAAAGATTAGCAAATACTGAAGCAATATCTGTTGGGTTTGGATCTTTTGAACCTAGTCCATATCTTCCACCAACTATAACTGGAGCATTTTCTCTTCCATAGAATGCACTCTTAACATCTAGGTATAATGGTTCACCTATTGAACCTGGTTCCTTAGTTCTATCTAAAACAGCTATCTTTTTAACTGTAGCTGGTATAACCTTTAATAATCTTTCTGCAGAGAATGGTCTATATAGTCTTACTTTAACTAAACCAACCTTTTCTCCTCTTCCATTTAAGTAATCAACTGTTTCTTCAGTAACATCAGTTGAAGAACCCATTGTAACAATTATTCTATCAGCATCTGGTGCTCCATAGTAATCGAAGCAGTGATATTCTCTTCCTGTTAATTTAGTAATTTCAGCCATGTAGCTTTCTACTACTTCTGGAATATCGTCGTAGAATCTATTTACAGATTCTCTAGTTTGGAAATAGATATCTGGATTTTGAGCTGTACCTCTAGTAACTGGGCTATTAGGGTTTAATGCTCTCTTTCTAAATCCATCTAAAGCATCATTATCAACTAATTTAGCTAATTCATCATATTCTAAAACTTCTATCTTTTGGATTTCATGTGATGTTCTAAATCCATCAAAGAAATTCATGAAAGGTATTCTAGTCTTTATTGAAGTTAAGTGTGCAACTGCAGCTAAATCCATAACTTCTTGTACTGATCCTTCTGCTAGCATAGCAAAACCAGTTTGTCTTGCAGCCATAACGTCTTGGTGATCTCCAAATATACTTAATGAAGATGTTGCCAAAGCTCTTGCTGATACATGGAATACTGTTGGAAGCATTTCACCAGCAATTTTGTACATATTTGGAATCATTAATAGTAAGCCTTGAGATGCTGTATATGTTGTTGTTAACGCACCAGCTTGTAAAGATCCATGAACTGCACCAGCTGCTCCTGCTTCTGATTGCATTTCCATAACCTTAACTGGTTGACCAAATATGTTTTTTCTTCCTTGTGCAGACCATTCATCAACATGTTCTGCCATAGGTGAAGATGGTGTTATCGGGAATATTGCAGCTACTTCAGTAAATGCATAAGATATATGAGCCGCAGCCGTATTACCATCCATAGTTTTCATTTTTCTCATCGTATTTGACCTCTCTTCCTTATATATAAAATTTAATACGTAAATACAGCTTTTTAACTGTATTTAAAATTTAAGAATGAATTATTAGTAAGAAAAGATTAAATTCTTTCATCGAAGTCTAAGTACTTAACCCCTATATAAGTACTACTTAAAAGTCTTTATACCCTAAAAGAATTATTTATTTTGTCAATTCCTCGCCAAGTTCTTTAGCTTTTTTCAAATCTTCATCACTTGGAGATTCCTTAACGGCGATGCTTCCAACAACATCAAAGTCATAATCTTTCATGCGTTGAACCCAATCTGTCATGAATTTACCATCATCCCATCCAAATGATCCAAATAATATTATTTTCTTTTGATTATTTGGTAGCAATTTAAATTGGTTTATGAATGGTTCCATCTCATGTTGCTCAATCCTATTATTATCCATTGAAGGGCTTCCAAAGGCAACCACATCTGCTTCAGTAACATCTTCAAGTGTTGCATCACTAACATATTTAATGTTTACTGCTGCATTATTGATTTTAGAACCTTCAGCTATTGAATTTGCAAGAACTTCAACATTCCCCCCATTGCTCCAATAAATAATAGAAATTTTTTTCATTAATACATCACCTCATCCTTGACTAAAAAAGTCATCTTTTGGATATATATTACCTATTTTTACACTTACCCTTTTATTATATAACACTATTTTTTTTTTGCAAGTTTTCTATGTCCCATATTGCTACAATATTATACTATCAATTTAATAAATTTTCATTTTATTTACTTAATACTATTTATTATTACTTCTATGATTGACTCAACGCCATTTTTAACATTACTTTTTCTCATATTTTCAAGTAAAATATTTTTTTTATTTTTAAGTTCTTTAAGTTTTATAATTAGCCTTTTTTCATCCTCTATCATTTCATCTTCATCTAATACAAGTGAATATCCTTCTTTATTAAATGAATTTGCATTTAATATCTGATCCCCTCTACTTATTTTCTTAGATAAAGGAATTAATAAAGTTGGTTTATTTAATGCTAATAATTCAAAAATAACATTTGCACCTGCTCTTGATACTACATAGTCACAAGCTTTTAATAAATGCGGTAAATCCTCCTTTACATATTCGAATTGAAGATAACCACTTGTACCAATCAATTTCTTATCTAAGTTATTTTTGCCACATATATGAATTATATTATAAGACTTAAGAAGTTCATTTAAATTGTTTCTAACAGCTTCATTAATGCTTTTAGCTCCTAAACTTCCTCCTATAACAAGTAGTATTTCTTTATTATCTTTAAAACCACATAGTGATATTCCCTTTTCTTTACTTCCATTTAATATTTCTTCTCTAATAGGAGTTCCAGTTAGAATCCCTTTATCCTCTTTTATATACTTTAAACTTTCTCTAAAAGTAACGCATAGTTTAGTACAAAATGGCGCAGATAACTTATTTGCAAGTCCAGGTGTTAAGTCTGATTCATGAGAAATCACTGGTATCTTCTTCATTGATGCTGCTATAACTACAGGAACAGCTACAAAACCACCCTTTGAAAATATCACATCTGGCTTTTCTTTTTTTAATATTTTTTTAGCCTCTATGACGCCCTTCATTACTTTAAATGGATCAGAAAAATTCTTTATATCAAAATACCTTCTTAATTTACCAGACGATATTTCATAGTAAGGTATCTTTGCATCACCTATGATTTCTTTTTCAATTCCATCCTTACTTCCAATATACTTTATATCAAAACCTTTTTCTTTTAGCCCTGGCACTAAAGCTAAATTAGGAGTAACATGTCCAGCAGTTCCCCCTCCGGTCATTATTATTTTATATTTACTCATAGAACCACTCCTTTCAAAACATAAATACTATTTCAATATATCATATAATCATTTTCAATTTAATGTTATTTTAAAATTTTATATTAAAATTATCCTACCACTATTATGTCCTATTTCCTAAACTTTCATATTATATTTCTAAAAAAAATGCACAAGCTATAGTTACAAAGATGAAAAGGAGGTGTAAATAATATGGCAACAAAGTTAGTTCCAGAAGCAAAAAATGGTTTAGCTAAATTCAAAAATGAAGTAGCTAGTGAAATGGGAGTTCCTTTCACTGATTATAATGGAGACCTTACTTCAAAGCAATGCGGAAGCGTTGGTGGAGAAATGGTTAAGAGAATGGTTGAACAATATGAAAATACTATAAAATAGTCTTATATTATTAGACCATTAAATTCATAAATAGAGTTGCCCTAATATGATTTAATCATATTAAGGCAACTCTTCTTTTAATATTATTTACTATTTTAATCTAATATTTTTGATGTTTAGTTGAATATTTCTATTTCCGTTAAATTCATTTATACTTGGATAATAAATAAGATCTGCCCTTAAATTTAAGTAACTAGTATTGCAAGCTTCTATAAATTTATCTTCACCAAATTTATTAATTACTTCTTCTTTAAAGCTCTCAAACTTATCAAAACTTATTCCATCTATAAATATCTTGCTACCATTTATATCAAAACTAAACCTAAGCTTTAAAAAGTTCTTCTCTTTTCCTAATAACCACATTCTCTCTATTAAAAGATCTTTAACAGCAAATAGTGGACTAGGGTTTCCTTTCCCGAAAGGCCTTAGAGCCTCTATTGTATCTATTAACTCCTCATCTAAATAATTTAAACTTAGAGGCAAATCTATTTTTACAACTGGTACTAAATCTTCATCAGTCAAAATACAATTTTCATTTAATTCTCTTCTTAATTCATTTATATTTTCCTCTTTTATTGATAATCCTGCCGCCATTGGATGGCCACCAAACTTTTCAATTAGACGAGAACACTTACTAAGCTCTTGAGTTATATTATAGCCTTCTATTGATCTTGCTGATCCCTTAGGCATTTCCTTACCTTTGGTTAAAACTATACAAGGCATATTATATTTTTCCTTAACTCTTCCTGCGACTATCCCTGCAATACTTTCATGAACATTTTCATCATATACTACTATAACTTTATCAGATTTATCCTTTTCTACTTCTATTCTGTTAATTATTCTCTCAGTACTATCCTTAGTCAGATCCTGTCTTATTGTATTTAGTTCACTTAATTGATTTGCTAAAACTTTAGCTCGTTCTCTATCTTCTGTAATTAATAATTCAACTGATAAATCTGCTGTTTCTAATCTTCCAGTAGCATTGATACAAGGTCCTATAACAAAACCTAAATGATACTCTTCTATTTTCTTGTTATTTAATAAAGTAGCCTTTTTTAACTCTTCAATTCCATAGTTTTTACTTTCATTTAATAGCTCTAATCCTTTTTTAACTATAATTCTATTTTCATCCACTAAATCAACTACATCACATACTGTAGCAATGGCTGCAAATTGAAATAAATCTAAGAATTTATCATCATCTATATTAAATTCATCAAACAAGCATTTTGAAAACTTTAAAGTAATCCCTGCTCCACATAACATTTTAAAAGGGTAATAACAATCTTTTTGTTTAGGATTTATCACAGCATCAGCCTTAGGCGCTTGCTCTTTTAAAACTCCATTTTCATCTTCTCTAATTGGTATATCATGATGGTCAGTAATTACAACCTCCATCCCAAGACTCTTAGCAAGTTCTACCTGTTCAAAAGCTGAGATACCATTATCACAAGTCAATATGACTTCATAACCTTCTTCGTGAAGCTTTTCTATTCTTCCACTATGCATACCATAGCCTTCTTCTTCTCTATTAGGAATGTAATAGCTATAATTTGCTCCAACAGCTTTTAGAGCTTTATATAAAATAGTTGTACTATTTACTCCATCACAATCATAATCTCCATAAATAATAATTTTCTTATTATTTAAAATCGCTTTCTTTATAATGCTTACGCCCTTCTTCATATCCTTCATAAGATATCCATCATAAAGGTCTTCTATAGTTCCCGTTAAAAATCTTTTAGCTAAATTTATATCATCTATTCCTCTATTAGCTAATAATCTAAGAACTAATGGGTTTTCATCTAAAAATTCAGAGAGCTTTAAAAAGCTCTCTTTTTTATTTACTAATATCCAATTTTCTTTCATATTACACCTATTATTTAAATAACATTGCCTTCTTAACTTTATCAGCTTTTTCCTCTGAAATCTTAGACAATATCTCAAAAGCAAAAGGGATGGCCGCTGCTGGACCTCTTCCTGTAATAATATTACCATCTACAACAACTAACTCTTCTTTATAATCACAATTCCCTAACTCATCTTCAAAGCCAGGATAACAAGTTACTTTTTTCCCCTCACTTATTCCTGCTTTTCCTAAAGCAATTGGCCCTGCACAAATTGCACAAACCCATTTCCCATCGTTATTAAATTCTTTAACTAATTCAATAACTCTTTCACTATCTCTTAAGTTTGTTGAACCAGGCATACCTCCAGGTAAAACTATAAAATCATAATTTTCAATTTCTTCATCCATAATATTTTTATCAGCTTTAATTTTTATATTATGAGATGTAGTTACTTCATTGCCTTCTAATGCAAAAGTATAACACTCTACTTCTGCTCTTCTTAAGATATCAACTACTGTTAAACCTTCTAAGGTTTCAAAACCATTTGCTAATAAAACAGCAACCTTCATTTAAATTACCTCCCAAACTTTATTATTCTTATATTATATCTTTAATTTCGTCATCTAATACTATTGTCATTATACTACTACCCTTACCTGCTCTATTTTGAAGTTTAATTTCATCTAGTGATACTTCTTTTCTTTCTTTATTCTTACTAACTAAAGTTATTATATCACTAGATGTAATAGCTACTTCATTCATAGCACTAGAATCAACACTACCTATTAATTTTCCAAAAATAACTTCATCACCTTCTCTTAAGCTAATTCCAGTTACACCTGAAGCTATTTTACCCATTGGATTTATGTTATTTGATAAAAACTTAATTCCCATTCCCTTTTTAGTTATTATTATCATTTCTACATCATTTTCATTATATTTTTCTATAGAAATTAACTCATCACTATCATATTTAAATTTATATGAAGGTTGTAATAAATAATTACCTTCAAATTCTTTTAAATAAGTCTTTTTTACCATTCCTTTTTTAGTAAAGAAATATATAAATTCATTATCATTATAAGAATTAATAGACATTAATTTTATAATTTTTTCACCTTTTTCTAGATTATCAATTATCTTATTTAAAGGAATTTCTCCCTTATCTACCCCTGATAATATGAATGCAGAAACCTTAAACACCTTTGCCATATTTGTGAATAGTAATATGTCACTTAAAGAGTTTGTGCTTACCTTTAAGCTATCACTTTTCTTAATTGAATTAAAGGCTTTTATGTTTCCTTTTGAAGTTATTCCTATATTGAATTCTCTAAACTCCATAGTTTCTATATATTCAACTTTAATAACTTCATCTCTTGAAGGTAAATTAAACATCGATACAGGTAATATATTTCTTGGAGAATCTTCAATATAAGGTATTTGAATATTAAAACTTAACCCTTCTTTAGTTTCAAAGTTTATAAATTCTTTATTTTCATCTTCATTTAATATAATTACATCTATTACTTCTTCACTATCTTTTAATTTTAAAGCTTGAAGTTTAGAGTAATTAGTTTGGAATTTATCTAAAGAACTTCTCTTAATTCCACCTTTTGAAGTTACAAATTGAATATATTTATTTGGCATAAAGCTAGCTAAGGATGTTGCATATACTATACTCTCTTCCTCTAGCTTAAGTGATTTTATAATGCTATCTATCCACTCACCCTTATCTTTCCATTTTCCTTCTGGAATATTTATACCTTTTGTTTGATACATATTTCCTTTATTTGTGAATAAGACTATAGTTTCTGCAGTGTTCGAACTAAATAATAATTTTAATTCATCACCTTCTCTATAATCTATATCATCAGGATTTGCATTTAATCTATTGTATGTCTTTAATGGTATTCTCTTAATAAATCCATCTTTTGATAAAGTAATCATTACATCTTCTATAATAATTAACTCTTCCACATCAATTTTAGCTTCGCTATCATCTTTTATTATTTGTGTTTTTCTAAGAGATCCATACTTTTCGACTACTTCATTTAATTCACTCTTAACTACCTTTAATAATTCCTTTTCTTCAGATAGAATCTTCTTAAGTCTTTTTATTGTTTTCTCAAGTTCAGCATGTTCTTTTTGGAACACCTTAATTTCAAGGCCAGTTAATCTGTATAACATTAATTCCAATATCGCTTCTGCTTGTAATTCTGTGAATCCAAAATTATTTATAAGATTAATTCCAGCATCTTTTTTAGATTTAGATTCTCTTATAGTTTTAATTACCTCATCTAATATATCTATAGCCTTTATAAATCCTTCAACAATATGGAATCTCTTCTCTGCAATTTCTAATTCTCTTCTAGTTCTTCTAGTAACAATTTCCTTTTGGTGGTTAACATAATGCTTTATTATAGTTTTTAGCCCCATAGTTTGTGGCTTACCATCTGCTAAAGCTACCATATTAAAGCTTAAATTACATTGAAGATCAGTTCTCTTATATAAATATTTTAATACTTTATCAACTAATTCCTCATCTGCTGATTTTCTGAATTCTATAACAGCTCTTACACCACTTCTATCAGATTCATCTCTTATATCTGTTATTGACTCTAAAGCCTTAGCATGCCTTTTATCTCCAGTCATTTCTGAAATAGTTTGTAAAAGTCTTGCCTTATTTCTTCTAAACGGGAACTCTGTAATAACTATACCTAGTCTTCCATTTTCAAGTTTCTCAATTGCTGTCTTAGCTCTTAATGTTACCTTTCCCTCTCCAGTCTCATATGCTGATAAAAGAGAATTTTCACCAATAAGTATACCACCTGTAGGCAAATCAGGCCCTTTTATATAATTCATTAATTCTCTTGTAGTTATTTCATTATTATCAATATAAGCTAGTACCCCTTCAACAACTTCTCCTAAGTTATGAGGTGGTATATTAGTTGCAAGTCCTACTGCTATTCCAAAAGTTCCATTAACTAAAAGATTTGGATATCTACTTGGTAATACCTTAGGCTCTAATTCGCTATCAGAATAGTTAGGTACCATATCTACTGTATCTTTATCTATATCTCTTAACATTTCCATAGCAATTGGTGCAAGTCTAGCCTCAGTGTACCTCATTGCAGCAGCGCCATCACCATCCATTGAACCCCAGTTACCATGACCATCTATTAAAGTTTCTTTTGTAGAAAAGTCTTGTGCCATAATAACCATTGCGTCATATACTGATGTATCTCCATGAGGATGAAACTTACCTAAAATATCACCAACTATTCTTGCAGATTTATAATAAGGTTTATCTGGGAAAGCCTTTAATTGATAAGCTCCATATAATATTCTTCTATGAACAGGTTTAAGTCCATCTCTTACATCAGGTAAAGCTCTATCCTTTGCAACTTCAATAGCATAAGGCAAAAAGTTATCAGGCATTGCTTCTTCTAAAAGAACTGTAACTATATTATTATCCCTTGGTATTTCATTAACTTTCTTCGCCATATCTCTTCTCCAATTCTTTACTAAAATTCTCCATATTTATATATATAAGCTTTTCTCGGTTCCACTATATCTCCCATTAATAAAGAAACCATTTTTTCAGCTTTTGCTGCATCTTCTATAGTTACTTGAAGAAGTGTTCTAGTTTCTGGATTTAAAGTAGTTTCCCACAATTGATCTGGATTCATTTCACCAAGACCTTTATATCTTTGAATTAGAGCACCTTTTCCAATTTCCTTCTTAACCTGTTCAAGTTCTTCATCACTATATGCATACTTGTGCACTTCTTTACCTTTAACATTTTTATAAACCTTATATAAAGGCGGCTGTGCTAAATAAAGATGTCCATTTGCAATTAATGGTCTCATATATCTATAAATATAAGTCATCCATAAAGTTCTAATATGATATCCATCAACATCAGCATCACTCATAATTATAATTTTATCGTACTTTAAGTCTTCTTCCTTATAATTATCTAACGTTCCAGTACCTAAGGCAGTATTAAATATTTTCAACTCCTCAGAAGCTAATACATTTTCAAGCTTTTGCTTTTCTGTATTCATTATCTTACCCTTTGATGGCATAATAGTTTGGAATCTTCTATCTCTTGCTTGTTTTGCAGAACCTCCTGCAGAATCTCCCTCAACCACTATAAATTCATTAACAGTATTATCCTTCAATGTACAAACTGCTACTTTTCCAGCAAGTGGCGCTGCTCCTTTACCTATCTTCTTCTTTTCTGCCTCATTAATTTTTTTAATTTTTTCTCTTCTTTGAGCTGCTTGAAGAGCATTATTAATTATCATACTAGCTACTTCTTTATTATCTTCTATCCATTCGATAAACTTAGTATAAGTTAAGTCATTCATCATAGTATAGGCTTCTGCAGATCCAAGCTTAGTTTTTGTTTGCCCTTCGAAGATTGGATTAGTAATTTTTATTCTTACTATAGCAGTCATACCTTCTCTTAAATCATCACCCTCGAACTCTTTATCTTTTTCTTTTATAAGTCCAAGTTTTTTAGCTCCTTCTTTAAAAGCTCTAGTCATCCCTGTTTTAAACCCTGTTTCATGAGTTCCTGCTTCAGTAGTAGGTATGTTATTAACATAACTTGCTATATTCTCTGTTGTTGAATCAGTAAATTGAATACATACTTCTCCAAACATCTGAATATTATTAACTGTTTTCTCTCCCTCAAAGTAAATTGGCACTTGATGAAGAGCAGTTTTACTTTCATTTAAATATTCTATAAAATCTAAAAGTCCTCTTTCAGAGTAATATTCTTTTCTAAATTCTTCTTCTTTTCTTAAATCTACTAATTCTAAATGAATTCCCTTATTTTGAAAAGCTAATTCTTGTAATCTTTCATCTATTATGTCAACTTTAAAATCAATAGTAGAAAATACTTCTTTATCAGGCATAAAGGTTACCTTCGTGCCTGTCTCTTTACTTTTGCCTACTATCTCCAATTTTGTTACAGGAGTCCCTGGCATTTCTTTCTTTAGTCCTTTATCATAAGCATATTCAAATCTTTGCTTATATATATTCCCATTTTGACACACTTCAACTTCTAGCCAAGACGATAGAGCATTTACTACTGCCGCTCCTACACCATGTAATCCACCAGAAGTTTTATAATTTTTATTATTGAACTTCCCCCCAGTATGAAGTTCAGTAAAGACCATTTCTACTCCAGATTTTTTCTTAATTGGATGGATGCCTGTTGGAATTCCTCTTCCATTATCTATTATTGTTATACTCTTATCTTTATTTATTATAATGGTGGCCTTATTACCATAGCCATTAGAAATTTCATCTATTGAATTATCTAAAATTTCCCATATACAATGATGTAACCCCTTTGTTCCTGTTGAACCAATATACATCCCCGGTCTTACTCTAACCGGTTCTAATTTTTCTAAGGAAGTTAAATCTGTAACGTCATATCCCTTCACTAACTCTGTGCTCATACAAACCTCCAAAATAATTTTATTAATAAACTAAGGTTCTTTGCTTAGTTTAACCATCCCTACTCAATATAATCTTTTTAATTTTATCATAATTAAACTACAAATAAAAATATAAATCTTTATTCTCAAAAAGTCAAACTAATGTTCGCAATTAAGTAAATAGTATATTTAAAATATATTGAAAGTAAAAAAAGACATAGCAAAATGGCTATGTCTTTTATATTAAACATCACATATTTCAATATTTCTTACATGCTTTGTCGGATTCCATTCTTTATTATTTTTTCTAAGCATACCTTCAATTGTTATTGGTATCCAAGTTAATGTATATAAAGAATATAGTAAGAATCTAAAGAACATTATAAGTTTCTTTTTGCCTAAGAATAATGCTGTTGCTAATATAAATGCTACATTAAATATAATATCTATTAACAATACTTGCATATAGTTATCTGTATATGCTGTAAATAATGGTAATATAAACACATTAGATGAATAGAAAGCCATCATCCAGAATAGTCCAGCTGATATCTTTTTATCTAATCTTAACATTAATGGAGTAACTAGAAATTGAGTAACACAAATAAATTTAAACATAAAATCTCCAGTAATGTAATTTATCATAAATATATTACTTGGTATCATACTTTGGATAAAACTTAAAACTGTTGATATACCAATCATTAATGTAAAGAAAGGTTGTATTACATATAAAGCACAGTCTAAAACAAACCATTTTCTTTCCTTAATTCCTTTTTTAAACAATTTAAAGAAATATCTTGATGCTACATCTGTAAATCCTTGCATCCATCTTCTTCTTTGTATCCAAGATTGCTTTAATAACAATGGCTTTTCGTCATAAATAATTGCATCATGAGCCCAACCTACTTTTTCATCATTTAGTATCAACTTACAACTAAATTCTAAGTCTTCAGTTAAGCAAGTTGCTCCCCAGCCAAATTCTTTCAATACATCTAAATCTATTGCAAAACCTGTGCCTCCTATTTGGTTAGATAGTCCAACATTTGCTCTAGCTAATTGGAACATTCTATTTTGAGTCCAAAATGCTATAGAGTATGAGGTTGATATCCATGAATCATTAGGATTTTTACTATCTATGTAGCCTTGTACAACTTTATATCCCTCTAACATTTTAGAGTTTATTTCTCTGCACCAATTTTTTGAAACTAAGTTATCAGCATCAAAAATTGCTACTGCATCATATTTCTTTTTCATATTAAAGATTTTATCAAACATCCACTCTAGTGCATATCCCTTACCTTTTTGTTCACTATTGAACCTTTCATAAACATACACACCATACTTTCTTGCTATCTTTGCAGTATTGTCAGTACAATTGTCTGCAATTACAAAAATATCAAAAAGTTCCCTTGGATAGTTCTGATTCAGCATACTTTCAATTAATTTACCAATTACTACTTCTTCATTGTGAGCAGCTACTATCATTGCAAATTTTTTAGTTGGTGTATAATTTTTCTTTTCTTTTTTTCTTTTCAATCCGAAGAAAGCTAATATAAAATAATACATCATTAATGCAAATACAACCAATTGAAATACAGCAGTTGCAGCAAAAACAATTTCTCCCATTTAATCCACTCCTTAAAATAAAGGGTATTCTTCTAAAATTACTACTTATAATTTCCCTCTAACATCAAATTAAATATATTCCAATACTAGTAAAAAATCAAGTGTACAAATCTTAAAATTTAATTAATATTATCTTGGCAACGTTTTTAATCGCTTCTTAATATTATTTTATCCTACATAATTAAAGATATAATAAACTTATTTCGGTAATAAATTCCTACAAAAAAATGAAGAAGCTTTTTATATTAAAATTTAATATAAAAAGCTTCTAATATAAACTCAAAATAGGGGTTGCTATTTTAGAGATTTACACAATATTATTATACTATTCCTTGAGACATCATCGCTTCTGCAACCTTTAAGAATCCTGAAATATTTGCTCCCATTAATATGTTTCCTGAATCACCATATTCCTCAGCAGCTTTTTTAGAATTCTTATAAATATTAACCATAATTTCCTTAAGTTTTGCATCTACTTCTTCAAATGTCCATGATAATCTCATACTATTTTGTGACATTTCAAGTGCTGAACAAGCAACACCACCTGCATTAGCTGCCTTAGCTGGTCCAAACATAACTCCAGCCTTTTGTAATTCTTCAATAGCATCTAAATTAGTTGGCATATTAGCCCCTTCTGAAACTACTTGAACTCCATTTTTTATTAAAATTTTAGCAGCTTCTATATCTATTTCTCCTTGTGTTGCACAAGGTAGGGCTATATCGCATTTTTCTTCCCATATCCTTCTGTATCCTTCTACAAATTTTGCATTAGGAACTTTATCTAAGTATTCACTAATTCTTCCTCTTTTAACTTCTTTAATTTCTTTCACTATATCTAAATTAATTCCATTTTCATCATATATATATCCATCAGAATCACTTAGCGCTACGACTTTAGCTCCTAATTCTGTTGCTTTCTGGCAAGCATATATTGCAACATTACCTGATCCTGAAATAACTACTTTTTTATCTTTAAAACTTGAATTATTATCATTTAACATTTCTTCAGTAAAATATACTAATCCATATCCAGTAGCTTCTGTTCTTGTCAGACTTCCACCATATGTTAGTCCTTTGCCTGTTAATACACCTTGATCATTCGAATTTCTAATTTTTTTATAATAACCATACATATAGCCAATTTCTCTTCCACCAACCCCAATATCACCTGCTGGGACATCAGTATCTAAACCTATATGCTTACATAACTCAGCCATAAAACTTTGACAAAATCTCATTACCTCTCTATCTGATTTTCCTTTCGGATCAAAATCAGAACCTCCTTTACCACCACCAATAGGTAGTCCAGTTAATGAATTCTTAAAAATTTGTTCAAAGCCCAAAAACTTTATTATACTTTGATTTACTGAAGGATGAAATCTTAATCCACCTTTATATGGTCCTATTGCACTATTAAATTGGACTCTGAATCCCCTATTCACTTGCACTTTGCCTGAATCATCAATCCATGGAACTCTAAAAAATATTTGTCTTTCAGGTTCCACCAATCTTTCTAATATCCCTTCTTCTATATATTCAGGATGCTTGTCAAATACGGGAACAAGAGAATTTAAAACCTCCTTAATAGCATCTAGAAATTCTTTTTCTCCACAGTTTCTTTTTTCAACTTCATTAATTACTTTGCTAACATATTCTTTTCCTGACAACATTGCCACCTCTTTATTTATATAGTATATGATACAATATTAGTTTATTTTTTGATATATTTTTTTAAAATATTCAAAATTCTTGTTAATTTATTAAAATTATAAAGCTTTTTATAACTTTTTGCAAATAGAAAATTTAAAATATTTATATAAAAATGATGGAAATCATAAGACTTCCACCTAAACTCGAATTTACTTTCTGTTTTTTTCTATTTCATCAATTATCCTATTAATTAATTTTATATTATGACCTTTACTATTTATATAAATTGGAATAGCAGTGATAATTCCAACAATGGTTCCACAAATAATATCCCACATTGTGTCATGTAAGCTGTTATTCTGTGCAGATAAGCCAAATAGGGAATCAGTTGTAAATTCCCAAATCTCCCAAACTCCAGCAGCTGCCGTTGCAAAAAGAATTACAAATATAACTGAAGTTAATGGTTTCATTTCCTTTCTAGATATGTCATTAGTTAAATATATAAATAATACATATCCAATTATCGCTATTACAGCTCCAGATAATAGGTGTAGGAACTTATCATAATTAGGTATTCCATAAAAATTCCAAACACTTGCTAAATACATTGATAAAAAAATAAAAGTCATATTAATATAATAAATTATGCTTGAACCTTTAAGAAAGCTTTTTATATATAATAAATATACTAATATTATAGTTACAAAAGTTAGAGCAATTCTAAATAATTTTTCTCCATTCCCTATATAGAGAGCATAGATTGCAGTAAAAATTAATACTATCGTAAATACTACTGCAACAATAAATTCTTTATTTTTAAGTTTCTCTTTCACAATAATCACTCCTAAAATATAAGTCTCTATATTATTCTATTATAACTTAAATTTAATATTTGTTTTTTTCTCTCTTTATGATTAATTAATATTAACTTATTAAAGATTTCTTATTAAATAAAATAAATGCAATCACAAAACCTATTAATAATCCTCCAATATGAGCAAAATTATCTATATTAGGTATTGTTATTCCTATTATTACATTTAGACCTATAGTCTCTAATATATTTTTCGCATAACCCTTACCTATTTTTTTTCTTTCTTTAATTCCAAATACAAGCATAGCACCTAAAAGTCCAAAAACCGCTCCTGATGCACCAACTGATATACTTTCAGGCTTAAATAAGTAACTAAAAACATTTCCACCTAGTGCTGATAATAAATAAATAATTAAGAATCTCTTACCTCCATATACATTTTCAACTTGTCTCCCTATAATATTAAGTGCACTCATATTAAATAATATATGTACTATCCCTCCATGTAGGAAAGCTGCAGTAAGCAATCTATAGAATTGTCCATTATTTATAAACAAGTTTATCTTAGCACCCATTTCTGCTAAAGTATAAATATCTATATCTATAAAATTTCTCGATTTAATTATTTCAACTAAAAAAATTATTATGTTTATTAGAATAATAGTATATGTGTATTTATATTCCTTTATTCCTTTCCTCTTATTATTATCCACCTTTAATATATAATCTATTACTGGTATAAAAGCTTTTGAACCTTCACTACAATAAATAACATTTCTTTCCTTTAATGAAAAGACCAATTTATTATAATAATTTTCTCCGTAACTTATATAATCACCTGAGGTAAGTACTATTAAATTAATTATAAATGGTTTATTTAAGGTATCTGACAAATATTCTCTAGCTTCGTTATATATTACATCCTCTTCGGAATCGTTCACAACTAAAACAGCAATATAAGCACTATCAAGCTCTAGAAGGGCTAACCACTTTTCTTCATTATTATAATTACTATAATAATCCTTCATGAAAAACTTCATTTCTTTAGTCAAAACATTAAAAAATATCTTCTCAAACTTTTCCAATAATATCCCCCATTCCTAAAAATTAATATGCATTCACACAATGTAATAGGAATTTATAAAAAGTTATTTATAGGGTGAACTTTTTATAAATTCCTTCCTTTAGTTTAGAGGGAGATAAATATCATATGATGCCGACTTGGAGTTTACGAGGTCGCAAAGAATATGATATTTATCTCCCTTTTTATATAATTAATTTATCTCTTTATCTAGCATATCTAATAATTCATTAAATCTTTCTATAGTAGCTTCTAAAGGTTTTGAAGTAGTCATATCAACGCCTGCATTTTTTAGAATTTCTATAGGATAGTCACTTCCACCACTCTTTAAGAATGCAATATATTTATTAACATCGTCTTCCTTTCCTTCAAGAATTGCTTTAGCAAATGCAGAAGCTGCTGCATAACCTGTTGCATATTGATAAACATAAAAATCTGAATAGAAATGTGGTATTCTTGCCCATTCTATATCTATTTCATTATCAACAACCATATCTGGACCAAAGTACTTAACATTAAGATCATGCCAAGCTTTATTATAATCTTCTGCAGTTAATGGTATTCCCTTCTCTAATGATTCATGAGTATAAAGTTCAAATTCTGCAAACATTAATTGCCTAAATACTGTAGTTCTTATTTGCTCTAATTCCTGATTAATTAAATATAATTTTTTATTCTTATCTTCTTCTTTATTTATTAAATGATGAATTAATAAAGCTTCATTCGTAGTTGATGCTACTTCTGCACAGAACAATGTATAACCTGCATAAATATATGGTTGTTCTTTTCTTGAGTAATAAGAATGTATTGAATGACCCATTTCATGAGCTAATGTTGAAACATCATGCAATTCATAATTATAGTTTAAAAGCACATATGGCATAGTTTTGTATCCACCCCAAGAATATGCTCCACCTCTTTTTCCTTTGTTTTGATATATATCTATCCAGCCGTCTTGAACTCCAGATTTAAATATGTCTAAATACTCTTTTCCTAAAGGTTGTAATCCTTCAAGTACTATATTAACAGCCTCATTAAACTCAATGTGTTCCTTAGGTATTTCTATAACAGGAACATATAAATCATACATATGCATTTCATCTAAGCCCAATAATTTTTTCTTTAATGATACATATCTATGAAGAGACTTCAAATTATCATCAATAGTTTTAACAGCATTTTTATATACTTCTACAGGTATATCATTTGGCTTTAAAGATGATTCAAGAGCAGAATTATACTTTCTTATTTTTGCACCAAAATTAAAGTTTTTAATTGAACTACTTAGAGTTGTTGCAAAAGTATTTTCTAAGTCTTTATATTTTCCAAATAATGTATTAAAAGCTTCTTTTCTTACCTTTCTATCCTTACTCTTTATAAATGAAGAATAGTTTCCTTCTGTAAGTTCTACCTTTTCACCATCTTCATCTATGATATCTCCAAATTTCATATCTGCATTAGTTAACATATTATGAATAGATGATGGTGCATCTAAGCAATCTGAAACTGAAGCTAAAAGCTCTTCCTCTGATTTACTTAGTATATGTGGTTTTTCTTTCAAAATATCTTCAAACATAAACTTATAAGTTTGAAGTTCTTCATTATTATTAATTATATCTCTTATAAGACTTTCATCTTGGCTAAGTATTTCGGGAACAAAGTAAGCTGTATAAGAAGCATATTCAGCCATATATGCATCAACTTTATTCATCATGGCTTGATATTTAGAGTTTGAAGTATCTTCATCACATTTTAAATGAGCATAAATATATACGCTTTCAGCTCTAACTCCTAAATCTACATATTTATCTAAAAATGCCTTTATATTTTCTTTATTATTTAATTTACCTTCGAAATCTTTAAGTGATGGAGCCTCTTTTTTTAAATTTTTAAAAGCTTCCTCCCATTCATTATCACTATTAAATATCTTATCTAATTTCCATTTGTATTTATCATCTATTTCGTCTCTTTTTTTCAATACCTTTAAATCACTCATAACCTCCGCCTAAATTAGGCTCTCCTTTCTATATATATTCTTCTTCCTTTCCTTCAATGTCTTTGAATACATCTTCCATTGATGATTCTATTAGATTTACACACTCAGTTATTCTTTCTTTCATAACCTCATAATCATCTACATAATTAAATTTTATTAAAAATGTTGGATTATATTCATCTAATACGTCCTCTATCTCGAATTCTTCTTTAACAAAACATTCGTAATTAAATAAGTCGTATATAGCTGAGTATTCCCATTCTTCTACATCTTTATTTGTATCAAAGATTAAATTAACTTCTCCATTTATTACAAATAGTTTTTTTACAAATAAAGCTCCCTCAGAAACTTGAAAGCTTCCTAACTCTTTTGTTATAAATCCTGTATCCTTATCTTTTTCCATTAAAACTAAGCTTGAAAAATCCATTTATATTTCCTCCAACTCTTCACTTTTGTATTCTTATATATATTATATGTTTTATCCATATTATATAGCAATATATGTATTTATTCTATGATTGAAAATGAATTATTTAGCAAAAAATACTTAATATAAATTAATTAATACAAAAAAGTAATTGTTGCAAATCATTTGCATTATCATATATAATTATTTTAGAATATTTAGGAGATGATTTAATGATTGATATAAAGAACCTATGTTTTTCATATACAAATAAAGCACCATACATACTTAATGATATTAATTTAAGTTTACCTCAAGGAATTTATTTATCTATAGTTGGTGAAAATGGTAGTTGCAAAACAACATTAATAAAATTAATTTTAGGTTTATTAAAACCTTCATCTGGAAGTATAGAAATCGACTCAAAATCTATCGGCTATGTACCTCAAAGGTTAGATTCTTTTAACTCTCAGTTTCCAATTACAGTTAAAGAGGTTTTATCGTGCCATAAAAAAACTTTAAAAAATAATTTAATTAATATAGATTCAATTCTAAAAGATGTTAATATGTTAGATTTTAAAAATAGACTTTTAGGAATGTTATCTGGTGGGCAGCAACAAAGAGTTTTAATTGCTCGTGCTTTAATGGGCAATCCTGATATAATAATATTAGATGAACCTTCAACGGGTGTTGATGAAAATAATCAAAAAGAAATATATAATATTTTAAGAAGATTAAATAAAGAAGATAAAAAAACTATAATATCAATAGAACATAATTTAGATATAGCCATAAATAATTCAACTCATATTCTTAAAATTGAAAATGCAGATATAAAATTATTTACTGTAAGTGAATTCAAAGAATATCAAAAAAATAGTTTTAATGATTAATTATTAAGAAAGGTAGATTACATGTTACAATTAGATTTTATGCAAAATGCTTTTATAGCCGGCTTTATTATATCTATTCTCTGCCCTTTTATAGGTCTTTTTTTAGTACTTAGGCGATACTCTATGATAGGAGATACACTATCCCACTCTTCCTTTGCAGGAGTTGCTATAGGATTAGTTATTGGGGTTAACCCTTTAATAACAGCATTTTTATTTACTACTTTCTGTGCAATTATTATAGAATTATTAAGAGAATATTATAAGAAATACGCTGAACTAGTTATGTCTTTAGTATTAACTTTCAGCTTAGGTATAGCCATTGTACTAATTAGTAGCGGAAAGGCTTCTGCCAAAGTTAATTCATTTTTATTCGGTAGCATACTAACAGTATCTTCTGAAGACATACTTTTAATATTAATAGTAGGTATAATTTGCTTAATTGCTTTAATATTCTTGTACAACAAGCTTATATACATAACATTTGATGAAGAAGGTGCTAAAACTTCTGGGATAAAAGTGAAACTTATTAATTATATTTTTACAATATTAGTTGGTGCAACTATTTCAATGTCAATTAGAGTTATGGGGATTTTAGTAATTTCATCTATTATGATAGTCCCAGTAGCTACAGCTATGCAGTTAAAAAAAGGCTTCAAAACTACGCTTTTAACCGCTATAGGTTTTGGAATATTTGATATTATGATGGGGTTAGTTTTATCCTACTATGTTAATAGTGCCCCTGGAGGTACAATAGCTCTAACATCAGTATTTACTTTAATAATAGTAATAATTCTAGAAAGATTTATTACTTCCAAATAAAATAGAGAAAAAATATGATGCTAGCTGTTCCGTCGCATGCTCCAAGTCACACTAGCATCATATTTTTTCTCTTACTAGCTAAAGGTAATAATTCCTCATTTCATTCGGAATTATAAAAAATAAAGTATATTTTCTATATGTAGAAAATATACTTTATTTTTTTTCAGCTCTATTCGAATTTTTTACAATCATCACATATACCATTTAACTCTAACTTATGCTTTGTTAAACTAAAGCCAACCTTTGCTTTAATAGCTTCCTCAATTTCCTCCATTGGACATGGAATTTCAACGCACTTATGACAGACATCGCACTCTAAAATATGCTTATGATTTTCTTTTTTTAGAACATATATTGCAGGTCCATCTATATTTATTTTCTTTATTACATCTTTTTCTTCTAATGTATCTAAAGTTCTATATATAGTACTTAAATTTAAGTTATTATTTTGTTTTTTACACTCAGTATATATACACTCTGCAGAAAGTCCCTTATCTGAAGATGATATTATATTTAAAATAGAAATTCTTCCTGCTGTAATCCTAATTCCTTTTTCCTTTAAATAATTTTCCCAGATCATGTTCTTCTCCTAACGTTATAATCTTTATATAATTATAGCACTATTATGTTGGTTATTAAATAAGAAAATAGTTTCAACAGATTTTAATTATATAAAATTATAAAGAATTAAAAGACTATCATTTCCAATCCAAGTCCTAATAATATTAATCCGCCTATTATATCTGCATATTTACATATAAAATCTACTCTTCTTGCATACCTACATAGGAAGAATCCTGTTGTACATAAAAATAACGTTATTAAACCAACTAATATTGAGTCAATAAATGTTAAGATTGGATTTACTTGATAAAAAGCTGTGAATCCTACTACTAAAGCATCAATACTAACTGACATTCCTAAAATTATATGCATGGATTTACTAATTAACAGTGAATCATCCTTATCACTATTATTAAATGCTGATATTATCATAATTAGCCCTATTAGGGCGATTATAATTCCTCCTATCATACTTGGTATGGAAACTACATATGTATCAAAAAATCTACCAGTTACCCCCCCAAGAAACAAAAATAAGAATTGAAAAAAAGAAAAAGATAATATAAATCTTATTTTATTTCTTTTAACTAAATAGGGATTTATACCCAAACTAATTGTAAGACCTAAAGCATCCATGGACATCGCTATCCCTATTAATATTACATCTTTTAATTCCATTTTATTGTAACGCCTCCAAAATATTTAATTATTTCCTATACATATTTATAAAGTATAGTATTTATGTAATTTTTTTTATAAATTAGTACTTTCATTAAAAGCAAATTTATTGTATATTATTAAATAGAGTATGTTATATTTTAAATTGTATATCACATTACGTATTTTTTTATAAAGGGGAGTAACTTAATGGCAAATTGTATAGTAGCACAATCTGGTGGTCCAACATCTGTAATTAACTCTAGCGTAGTAGGTTTACTACATGCTAATAAAGATATTAAGGCCTTTAATAAAGTATATGCAGGTTTAAATGGGATAGAAGGTATTTTAAATGGGAACATTATAGACTTATCTTCTTTTTCTGACAATGATATTAATACATTTAGATACACACCATCCTCAGGACTAGGTTCTTGTAGATATAAGATGAAAAATTTAGAAGAATCTACTGAAGAATATGATAAACTTTTAGATATTTTAAAATCAAATGACATAAAAGCATTTTTCTATGTTGGTGGAAATGACTCCATGGATACTATTGCAAAGCTTGGAAAATATGCTAAAGAAAACAATATTGATATTAAATTTATAGGAATTCCAAAGACAATAGATAATGATTTAATGTATACAGATCATACACCTGGCTTTGGTAGTGCTGCAAAGTTCATAGCAACTACAGCTCTTGAAACATATTTGGATTCTTCAGTTTACATAAATAACGGTATTTTTATATTAGAGACTATGGGCAGAGATACTGGATGGTTAGCAGCATCTGCTTGCGTTGCTAGAATTAACGAACAACCAGTAGCAGATTTTATATATTTACCTGAAGTTGCATTTAGTATAGAAGATTTTCTTTTAGATGTAAGAAAGAAATTTCAAGAAAATAATAAAGTTTTTATAGTAGTATCTGAAGGCCTTAGAAATTCTGAAGGCAAATTTATTACAGAAGTTAAGGGGCAAGCCCATGATAAATTTGGTCATGCTCAGTTAGGGGGAGTTGGATCTTTCCTTAAGAACTTAATAATTAGTTCTGGAATAACAAACAGAGTTAAATCTTTAGAGCTTGGTGTATTACAAAGATGTGCAATTCACTGTGCTTCAGACACAGATTTACAAGAAGCCTTTGATGTAGGATATTCAGCGTTAAAATTTGCTTTAGAAGGCCATAGTGGATATATGGTTGCTATTAATAGAGATTCAAATTCACCATATAAAACATCTCATGCATTAGTGGAAGCTTGCAAAATAGCAAATAACGTTAAATATTTTCCTAAGGAATTAATAAATGAGAAAGGAAATCATATTAAGGAAGAAGCATTAGAATACTTCTTACCACTTATTTCAGGTTCTCCATCCTTAGTAATAGAAAATAACTTACCAAAATTTAAAACTATAGAAAAATAAATAAAACCAACTGTCTTAACAGCTATAAATTAATAATGTAGAATTATTGATGTAATTTGTTCTAAATTACTAAAAATATATTAATTATTAAAAACTCCGTAAGGAGTTTTTTTCCTTAATTCTACATTTTTCACTTTTCATTTTACATTCTAAACCATTCCTTCATTTTTTCATTCTTTCATTTTTCTATATTTGCTTAGATAACCCCCATAGAGTATAATAAAGTTGTTAATTTTGAAATTATGTAAATAAGTAAGTTTATATATTACCTTATTTTAGTATAGGAGGAAAAATGGTAGTTTTAAGTTGTAAAGATATATCGAAAAGTTATGGAATCCAAGAAGTATTAAAAAAAGTTACTTTTTCTATAAATGAGGGTGATAAAGTTGGTATCATCGGTGGTAATGGTGAAGGTAAATCTACCCTATTCAAAATTATATCCAAGGAAATTACTCAAGATGATGGAGAAATTTTTATTGATAAAAATAAAACTATAGGTTATTTATCTCAACATGTGGACTTAGATTTAGATAATAATATATATTCCGAAATGAACTTAGTTTTTAAAGATCTATTAGATATTGAAAATAGGCTTCATACTTTGGAATTGAAGATGGCAGAACCATATGATGAAAGTAATGCTAGTTATCATGAAAAAGTAATTAAAGATTATACCACACTTCAAGATCTTTATTCTCATAAAGGTGGATATACATATAAGGGAGAGATATCTAGAGTATTAAAAGGCCTTGGTTTCTTAGAAGAAGATTTTAATAAAACTATACATACATTAAGTGGTGGCCAAAAAACTAGAGTTTCACTTTGTAAGCTATTATTAAAAAATCCCGATATTCTTCTATTAGACGAACCTACTAACCATTTAGATTTAGAAGCTATTGAATGGCTTGAAGAGTATTTAAAGAACTATAAAGGAACTGTTTTAGTAATTTCCCATGATAGATTTTTCTTAGATTCTGTAACTAACAATACTTTCGAAGTAATCAACGGTCATGTTAATTGCTACAATGTTGCTTATACTAAATTCTTTGAACTAAGGAAAAAAAATTATGAAAATCAATTAAAAGCTTATAATTTGCAACAAGCTGAAATAAAAAGACAAGAAGCTATAATAGAAAAGTTTAGAAGCTTTAATAGAGAAAAAAGTATAAGAGCTGCTGAAAGTAGAGAAAAGGCTCTAGAAAAAATGGAAAAAATAGATGCTCCTGATAGAGAAAAAGAGGCTTCTAAGATTAATTTTGAAACTTCAGTAAAGAGCGGACATGATGTTCTTCATATTGAAAATTTATCTAAAAGCTACGGTGATAATAAATTATTTACTAATCTTAACTTTGACCTAAAGAGAGGTGAGAAAGTTGCATTAATTGGTGAAAATGGCCGTGGTAAGACTACTTTACTAAAAATAATATTAAATAGTATAGAAGCTGATTCTGGTAAAACAATTTTAGGAACAAATGTGAATGTTGGATATTATGATCAAGAACAATCAGACCTAAATCTAGATAAAACTATAATAGATGAAGTTTGGGATGAATTCCCTACATTAACTACATCTAAATTAAGAGGTGTACTTGCTTCATTTCTTTTTACTGGTGACGATGTTTTCAAAGTAATTAATACATTAAGCGGTGGAGAAAAATGCAGAATAAATTTATTAAAACTAATGCTTTCTAGATCAAATTTACTTTTACTTGATGAACCTACAAACCATTTAGACATAATGTCTAGAGAAGCCTTAGAAGATGCATTATTAACTTATGATGGTACTCTAATGGTTATATCCCATGATAGATATTTCTTAAATAAAGTTATAAATAGAATACTTGAACTTAATGAGGATGGTGTTAAAGAATTCTTAGGTAACTATAGCTATTATCAAGAAAAGAAAATAAATCCAAATAGATTTGAAATGCTTGAAGAATTAGCCAATGGCAAAACTAAAACTCAGCTAAAGGAAGAGAAAAAGAAAAAGAAAGAACAAGAGAAAGAAGAAAAAGCTTTAAAGCTTAGAATCAAAAAAATTGAAGAAGATATTTCTCAAAGTGAAGATACATTAGTTTCTCTTCAAGAACAACTTTGTCTTGAAGAAGTGTACTCTAATCCAATAGAAAG
Source organism: Clostridium lamae (assembly GCF_033043255.1). Classification (NCBI taxonomy): domain Bacteria; kingdom Bacillati; phylum Bacillota; class Clostridia; order Eubacteriales; family Clostridiaceae; genus Clostridium; species Clostridium lamae. Next base: position 159,971 of record NZ_JASCQJ010000003.1, read on the forward strand.
CGAAAGAGTTAGTAAGGAAATTAAAAGTTTAGAAGAAAAACTTTCTTCTTTATATGAAGAATGGGAAAGCTTAGCATAGCTTCCCCATTTTTTATGTTCTGGCGACTTGGAACCCAAGATGTCGCAAAGAATATAATATCTATCTCCTTCTTATCTTTTTCCAGTAGTTCCAAATCCTCCTCTATCAATGTTCCCGAAGGCCTCTACTTCTTCAAACTCTATCTCAGGCATAACCTCCATTATTCTAAATTGACCTATTTTATCACCTCTTCTAATCCATGTTCCTTGAGCTTCTTCATCCATACCCTTTAAGCAAAATACAGGCATATGCCATTGATCATTATCTCCTATGTAAGTATCATCTACTACTCCTAATGAATTTGTTTGGATTATACCCCAAGTCTTAAATGTTGAACTTCTAGGTGCTAGATGTCCTTCCCATCCCCTTGGCAGTTCTAAAGCAAACCCTAGCGGTATCATAGCTCTTTCCCCCTGCTGTACAAAAATATCTGCATTTGCATAAACATCAATCCAATTTCCCTTGGAAATCTTTTTTAATTTTGTAGCACCTTCGAAATATTTTATTCTAATTTTCATATGTACCTTCCCTTCTACTGCTATTAAAGTTATAATCACTAATACTATTTTAAATTACTTCCAAATAAAAATAAAGCTTACAGCTGTTTATTAATTAAAAGCTATGAGCTTTATTTTTAAATTATATTATAATTTAAAAAATTATCTTTTATAATATCCAGGTTTTATTTTATTTACTACTAAGACATTTGCATTTTTATTATTTGAGTCTATTGTTACTTCGTTCCAATTATAATACACTGGTTTTTCAAAAAATCTTCTATCTACAATTGCAATTATTCTATAGCATCCGTTAGGTAAATTGTTGAATTCTACCTTTCCTGATGCATCTGTAAATTTTGAATCATATAGCTTTGGAGAAACTCCATTTAATAAATATAAGTTAATTCTAGCTCCTTTAAGTTCTACACCCTCTTTATTACCAAGCCTTGAAAATACATTTATAGAACCCTTTTCTTCTGAACCTTTATTTTCTTCATATCTAATATGCATAGGTCTTAAATTAGTATCATCTCTATCTACTACTTCGTTTTGATTTGCATATTTTTTTTCTAGGCTGCTTTCTATTTCTGCATAAATACTATTATAATCTCTTGAAAATTTCTCTTCTTTCCAAGGATTTTCACTATTAATAGTGCTGCCTACACCTGGTTCCTCTAGATCAATTTTTACTGTGCCACTACTTATTGTTTCTTCATCATTTTCTTTAATACAATTATTTATTATTTCTTCATTGTTATTTTTGACAATATTATTAATTTTGTCTTCCATTTCAGTAAAATCACTTTCTATAACATTTTCACCTTCAGTATAATTTATGTTATTATTACTTTCTAAAGTGTTACTGTCACCTAAAGTTTCACCTATATTGATTAATAGGTCAATATTGCCATTTTCATCTACTGTAAATTGTTTATTTTGATCTACTGTAAATTTCTTATTTTCATCACTATGATATTGGTCATCTATTACGATTTTCATTTCACCCTCCAAAATGCAGTATAGTTACATAATACGATTTCAACTTCTACTTGGTGATTATTTTATATAAATTTATTTAAAAATTATTGTAATAAAAAAGAAGTGCTTTATAACACTTCTTTTACCCTATAATCATATTACAAATTTCTTCAAATTCCACAGGTTTACTAAAATAATAACCTTGTATTATGTCACACTTACTCTTTTTTAAGTATTCCAATTGTTCATTCGTTTCTACTCCCTCTGCAACTACCAATAAATTGAGATAATGCGAAAGATCTATTATACTATTTATTATATATTCACTCTTTTCTTCAATTAGAATTCCATCTATAAAACTCTTATCAATTTTCAAAACATCTATTGGTAAGGTTCTTAAATAACTTAAAGATGAATAACCAGTTCCAAAGTCATCTAAAGCTAAAGTAACTCCTAATTTTTTTAGCTTTTCTAAAGTTTTAATATTTTTTTCTGCAGACTTCATAATTATACTTTCAGTTATTTCCAGTTCAATATAACTAGCATCCAACTTGTACTTTTTTAAACTTTTTGCCATATATTCAACTATTTCGTCATCTCTAATCTGAACTTCTGATAAATTTATAGCCATCTTAAATTTTTTATCAGTCTTTAAAGAAAGTTCTTTACATTTTTTAAAGCTATCATCTATAATATATTTTCCAATAGTAATTATTAAACCAGAACTTTCAGCAATAGGTATAAACTCCTTTGGAGATACTATTCCAAGAGTTTTACTATGCCATCTTACTAATGATTCAAAGCCTATTACCTTGCCTGTATTAATATTAATTTTAGGTTGATATACGAGCTTTATTTCCTCATTATCTATTGCTATTCTTAACCCTTTTTCTATTTCAAATTCTCTATCTAAAACTTCAAGTAATTTCAAATCAAAGAACTCGTATCTATTTTTCCCATTAATTTTAGCTAAATACATTGCCATATCAGATCTTTTTAATAATACTCCAAGTTCTTTTCCATCAAAAGGATAAATACTAACTCCTATGCTAAGTGTGCAATATATTTCTCTATTATTGATAATTAATGGATTGCTAAGTTTTTTGATTATATTATCTAATATAACTTTAATTTCATTATTACCTTCAATATTACTCTTAACAATTACAAATTCATCTCCACCATACCTAGATAAGAATGAATTTTCAATTTGCATATCTAAAATTATTCTTGAAAATTCACATAAGAGCGCATCACCTGAATCATGACCATACGTATCATTTACATATTTAAAATTATCTAAGTCAATAAAAATAAAAGCTATCTTTTTATTAGAAGATTCTCTTATTAATCTACTAGCTTCTTTCATAAAATATCTTCTATTAGGAATCCCTATTACTTCATCATAAAAACTTAAATAGTTTATTTCTAGTTCTCTTTTCTTTCTATTAGTTATTTCTGATATTGCACCATGAATAAAAATACTACCATTCTTCTCTACAGTTTTCTTCCCCTTACTTTCAACCCAGAATTCCTTATTATTTTTACCTAAAATTCTGTATTCAAGAGTATAAAATTCATTTTTATCTGATTTAATGATATTATTTATATTCTTCTTATATTCTTTTAAATCTTCATTTACTATGTAGCTTTCCCAAGTTGACGTTGGGATTAATATGTCTCCTGTCCCTGATAAATTTAAATATTTCTTTATATCACTTCCTATAGACATAATATTCTCATTTATGTTCCACCAGAATACAATATCTTTAGATCCCTGTAAAGCAAGCTTAGTATTATTTTCATTAGCTTTATTAATATTCTCAATCATTCTTTTTTCGGTATTATCCGTAATAAATCCTGATAAATAAAAAATATTATCCTTAACATTACCTTTACCTTGAAAACTAAGAAATAATCTATTCCCTTTAGTATCTATAACACTATGTTCTAAAATAAAATTATCTAATATTCTTTTATTTATTATATTTTCAATAAAAACTCTTATATCTTCTCTTTCTTCTTCTAAAATATATGATATCCATTCATCAAAATTATTTATATCTCTATTTATTTTAAGTATTCCTTTAATTTTTTTAGAGATAAATAGTTTATTATTTTCACTACTCCATTCCCAAATAGCACCATCTAATGCTTCTATTGCCATTCTATATCTTCTTTTATTAGACTCTGCTAAGTTATAGAGCTTCTTATATTTTTTATTTTTATAAGCTAAATTTATTGTTAGCATCAAAATTATTAATAACATAATAATTAATATAATATTTATTCCATTAAATTTAGATGATATAATTAATACAGCCAAAGCAGGTGCAAAAAACAATAAAATATTTGTTAAATACTTTTTTTTCAACTTAATCACCAATACCTTCTTAAATGTCATATAATATAAACATTTTATCACACTCTTCCACTTATTAACATATTTTTTATTGAAATATACTAAAAAAACAGATAGAAAACTATTAATCTTCTACCTGCTTTAAAAATTATTTATTTATTATATTTGATATCTTAGTTAATAATATATTTAAAATTACTCCAACTATTGCTGATAAACTTAATCCTGAAATAGCTACTCCTTCAACTATATTAATACCTAATGGTTCTTTCATAAATAATCCTGATAATCCTATAAATAAAATTGCTCCCATTACTATTATATTCTTTATATTAAACTTAACGCCTTCATTTTTAATCGTATTAACCCCTACTATAGCTATCATTGAGAATAACATTACACTAATTCCCCCCATAACAGCTTCAGGTATAGTTCTAATAATAGCTCCAAACTTATCTATAAATCCTAACATTATTGCAAATATTGCAGTCAATCTCAAAATTGATGGATCATAGTTTTTAGTAATTGCTAATACACCTGTGTTTTCTCCATATGTTGTGTTTGCAGGACCTCCTATTAATGATGCTGCTATAGTAGCAAGTCCATCACCTAATAAAGTCCTATTTAAACCTGGATCTTCTATAAAATTTTCACCAACAACTGTTCCATTAGTAGTTATATCTCCTACATGCTCCATAAAAACAGCAAGTACTACTGGTACTATTACCATAACTGCTCCAAAATCAAACTTAGGCAATGTAAAATTTGGTATTGCTAAAACTTTAGCTTCTTGAATTACCGCAATATCTACAAGCCCTAAGACCAAACTTAAACCATATCCTATTAAAACAGCAATTATAATTGATAATTGTGATATAAGACCATTACAAAACTTTTTAATGCCTAAAGCAAGTGATAATGTTATTATTGCAATTAACATTGATATAGTAGAATTAGCTTCTCCTGCTATAAATGAATTAAGTCCAGCCATATCCAATGCTGTTGGAATAAGATTTACTCCTATTACAATTATCATAGGTCCAACAACTTGTGCAGGTAAAACCTTTCTTATATTAGAAACTCCTATTTTCTTTACTAAGAATGATACTATAACGTAAACAATACCAGCTACAAAAATTCCACCTTGTGCATATCTTAAATCCCCATATTGACTTGCAACAACCCCAATTACAGGTATAAACGCAAAAGATGAACCTAAGAATACTGGAACCTTTCCTTTAGTACAAAAATGAAATATTAGAGTTCCAATTCCTGCTGATAATAATGCAACTGATGGATCCATCCCAGTTATTATTGGTACTAAAACTGTTGCTCCAAACATTGCTATTAGATGTTGAAGTGCTAGAACACTTTTAATAAAGCTCTTTTTTACGCTACCTAAAGATTTAATTTGTTTTGATTCTACATATTCTGTCATACAATGACCTCCTTATTTTTTATAAGGAGAAACCTTAATTTCTCCCTTTTTAGTCTCTCTGGACTAACTTAAAAGGTTATTTTAAAAGGTATATACGATAACTAAAGTTATTTACTCATAGTTTTAAAGATTTTAATAAAAATAAATAAAAAACTTCTTTGGAAACCCAAAGAAGTATATAGCTATCCTATAAATTAACTTCTTTTAAGCCTCTCTGGACTAATTTAAAGAATCTCTTTTTATGGAATTATATCATTTTTATACTATAATTTCAATAAAAATTTTTATTAAAATTATATAATATATAATTTATTTAATTAAGTTTTAGAAATACTACTATTATAAAGAAATCTGGAGGTGATTAAGATTAAATCAAATAGGATATCAAAATTAATAATATTTATATTTTTGAGTTTATTACTATCATCAAACAACGTTTTAGCTACAGATATTAATGAGGATTCATCCTCAGAAAATATGAAACAAAAGGTTGTTTATCTAACCTTTGATGATGGTCCAGGAGGCGAAGTAACAAAATCCATTTTAGATACCTTAAAAAAAGAAGATGTTCCAGCTACATTTTTTGTCATAGGATCATCAATAAAAGGACAAGAAGATATCTTACTACGAATGAAGGATGAAGGACATAGCATAGGAGTTCATAGTTTTACTCATGATAGAAATAAACTCTATTGCAGTAATGAAAATTTTTTAAATGAAATGATAAAATCACAAGAGGCCATTTATGATGTCACAGGAGAAAAATATAATATTCTAAGATTTCCTTTTGGCTGTAATAATAGTACTTATAGGCTAACTCAAGCCTTAGTTGATTCTTTGCACAATAATAACTTTAAAATCTATGATTGGACTGCAGATACTGGGGATGGAGCTAACTATAACTCTTCTCCAGAAAGTATTATTAGAAAAGCCTGCAAAAATGAAGATACAGTAGTTGTTTTAATGCATTGTGCTTCTATAAATAAAACTTCTGCTAAAGCTCTACCTTCTATAATTAAATACTATAAAAATAATGGATATGTATTTAAAGCTATTGACGAAACTACTCCTGAAATTTATAAGGTTATTAAAAAATAAAAAAAGGATATAAATATCATATTCTTTGCTCCGTCGTAAACTCCAAGTCGCCATCATATGATATTTATATCCTTCTATACTGAAGGTAATAATTCATCATTTCATTCGGAATTATCGATGTTATTCATAGGATAATCGTTTTATAAATTTCTAAAAAATAAAAAAGAAAGGTATAATTTTTAATAGTAAAACTTGTACCTTTCATATTTAAAATATATTAATGGGCAAAATATTTTATTTACTAACCAGGGTCCTTGTAGCTTTCATCGCTACTACTATTGATTTATATAATATCGTGCCAAGAATGATATTCATCAGCACTGCTGGCAATACAACTAGAGATACTAAAGTAATAAAACTACTAGGTAGTCCAACAATTATACTAGCTGATCCCAAGAAGGTTAACCCACTAACTATAGTTCCAAAGCTTAGTGCTACTAATATTTTTATATTGTCGCTTACCTTACTCCCCATTACTTTAAAGATAAAATAAATTACATGAGCTGTAATTAGCTTGTCTATAATATTAGGTAGTTGTCCACCTGGAAACTTCGTAGTCATTGCAGTTATAATCCCCATAATTATGCTTGATATTAAAGTAGTTTTATAATCTTTATTAATTAATATAATAATAAATAACATAGCAATTGCAAAATCAGGTTGCATTGGTAATCCTAAAGCTGGTGTAATTTGATGTAATAAAGCTCCTAGTGCTATAAGTATTGCATTTAATATCATTTTTTTTACATTCATATTCTTATCCATAACAATTCTCCTTTTATTAAAATTTTTTTAAACTTTGTCATCGCCTATCTTTCATAACATATTTACCAGCTCCTTTATCTTTATTATTAAAATAAAAAACGCCCTATACAAAATGTATAGGACGATATTATTCGCGTTGCCACCTAAATTGCTTTAAAAAGCCTCTCTAATCAGGTACTAACATACCCTATTCCCTATATCGTGGGACATACGGATCAACTACTTTTATAAATTTCGTATCACTCCTCAAAGGCCCATTCACTATTTGCTATAGTACTGAAATCTCACCACCTTCAGCTCTCTGAAACATTACATAATAGCTACTATTCCTTATCAATGGATTCATCTTTTTTAATTTATTATTATAATATTCCTATAAAATTTATTTGTCAATAGTTTTCAGAATATTTTTTCTATTTGGTATTATAACCATAAAAATAAATAAATTTAATAATAATATTCCTTTGATTATACTTGTACCACTAATACTCCACCAAACCCCATTTAATCCTAATGCAACTATACTACTTAGAGCAATTGCAAAAGGTATTCTTAGACCTGTTAATATTATACTTACCCATGAAGGAGTTACAGTTCTGCCAAGTCCATTAAAAGCTCCTGCTGTAGTTATTTCAATACACATAAAAAGTTGTGAAAAGCCTAGAATTTTAAGGTAAACTGCTCCAGCTTCAATTGCTTCTGCCTCAGGGATAAATATTGAAAAAATACTTTTACCCCCAAATATCAATAGTATAGTAGCAAATACTCCTACACAAGACGCTACTATCATAGTTACCTTATAACCCTTTAATATTCTATCCCATCTATTTGCTCCATAATTTTGCCCAACAAATGCAGTTAAAGCTGCTGCAAATCCTTCTGCAGTCATCCATGATATCGCTTCTATTTGAGAACCTACTTTTTGCACTGCAATAGCAACTGGTCCCCATGAGGATACTATCCTTCCTATAATCATGGCAAAGAAACAAAAACAACAATTTTGAAGAGCTGTTGGTATTCCAAGTTTACATATCTTAAAAACTATTTTTTTATCTATGTACTTTTTATTTTTTATTCCCAGGCTATATCCATTTTTAATAAAAGCAATAATAAAAATTAATGTTACTAATGCCTGTGCTCCTACTGTAGCTAAAGCTGCACCCACTACACCAAGGGATGGAAATCCAAAAATACCAAAAATAAGTATTGGATCAAATACAATATTAACTATTAAGCCTACTGTATTAATAAAAAAAGGAATTCTACTGCTTCCTGAAGCATTAAAAATACCTGTGAATAATGAATTTAAGAAACTAAATATCATTCCAATAGAAACTACAATTAAATAGCTTATTGCCATATTAATAATTTCAGAATTTCCTAAATTAAAAAATCCTACTAATTGATTTCTAAATATTATTAAAATTATTGTATAAAATAAAGCTATCGATATATTTATCAACAAACTATTATAAATAAATTTATTCTTTTCCTTTATATCTTTTTTTCCTATAGCTTGAGATACTCCTATTTCTGCTCCTATCCTCGAAATATATACCAAGGCACTCCCAAACCACGTAAAAAATCCAGCAGTTCCAACCGCCGCTACTGCATTACTTCCTATTCTTCCTACCCAAATCATGTCTATCATGTTATATGCCATCTGTATAAATGAAGTTCCTAAAATAGGAAGTGACAATTTAATTAACGTACTAGCTATATTTCCTGACACTAAATCTACTGATTTTTTCATACTACACCCCCTAAAAATATCATAAAAAAACTTCAAAACAAGAAAGTTAAAGTTACAGTATAATTAGAAGATTTATATTATAGCTGTAATCTTTTTTTCAAATTAAGAAGTAATTTTGTCTTTTTATTTATTAATATATTTATTTAACATCGTTATTACATTTTCAAAATTCTCAGGTCTACTATAATAATATCCTTGCACAGTATCGCATTCTATACTTTTTAAATAATCTACTTGTTCTTTTTCCTCGACACCTTCTGCAACAACAGTAATCCCTAGTTTATGTGATAATTGAATAATTTTTTCGACTATATACTTACTTTTATCATTTTTGATCATATCAACAACAAAACTTCTATCTATCTTTAAAACATCGATAGGCAATTTTGTTAAATGGTTTAATGATGAATATCCAGTTCCGAAGTCATCTAATGCAATAGATGCTCCTAACTCCTTTATTTTCATTAAATAATCTATATTCCTATCTATAGACTTCATTATCATACTTTCGGTAATCTCGATTTCTATGTATTCAGGTGAAACTTCAAATTCTTCAATTAATTGTTTTAGGTATTCTAGCAAATCCCCTTCTCTTAACTGTATTTCTGACAGATTAACTGCAATTTTAAAATCATCATATCCTTGAGATAGCAAATACTTTATTTTCATAAATACTTCTCTTAATACAAATTTCCCTATAGGAATAATTAATCTTGTACTCTCGGCTACAGGAATAAACTCTGCAGGACCTACGAAACCAATTTCTGAACTTTCCCATCTAAGTAAAGCTTCAAAACCATCAATTTCATTATCTGTTAATCTAACCTTTGGTTGAAAAACTACAAACATTTCATTATTATCCAAGGCTGTACGAAGACCTCTTTGAATAGAATATATTCTATTTATTTCTTTTGATATATTGCTGTTAAACATCTCCCATTGGTTTTTTCCGTTGCTTTTAGCCGCATACATAGCTGCATCAGCATTTTTAAGTAATCCCTCGAATTCTTCCCCATCATCAGGAAAAACAGCAATTCCTATACTTGCAGAAGCAAAAACTTCATTATTATTTATACTATATGGGGATTTTAAAATTTCAGTAATTTTTTTTACTACTTCCTTTATATCTCGAAAATTAGAAATATGAGGGATAAATATTATGAATTCATCTCCGCCAAATCTACATAATAATTCCCTAGAATTTAAATATTTTTTTAAATCCTCCGAAAACTTTTTAAGAAACTTATCTCCACAATTATGACCATATGAATCATTTATATATTTAAAATTATCTATATCAATTATTATTAAAGCTCCTCTACTTTCTAGTAAAGTATGCTCTTTCAGTTGATTTTCAATTATACTCTTAAAATGTTTTCTATTATTTAATCCGGTCAATTCATCATATAAGCTAATATACTCTAGTTTTAATTTTGAATCCTTTTCATTAGTAATATTATGTATATAACCTTCAAACTCTAAAATATTTCCGTCCTTATCTTCTTTAGAAAACCCACTTATTTTGATCCAAACCTCTTCTTTAAAGATATTTATAATCTTTAACTCTATATCTTCAGTACTATTCTTTAATTCATAAAGAAAATTGTCTAAATAGTCCTTATGTATAAATCTTTTTACTTCATCAAAATTAAATATTATAAATTTATCTTCGTACCCAATAATCTCTTTATTGTTCCCATAAAATATAATTAAGTCTTCTTTTTTATTTGCATAAATAAAAAGGCCTTTTATAGAATTTATAAAGGAATTCTTAAATTTTAATAAGAATTCCTCTTTATCCTCACTAAAAAAATTGTTTGTTTTTCTCTTAAGGGAACCAACATCCTTGTTATAATCATTTTCCCTAATCATAATAAAAATCCTCTTTAAAGCTAATTTTGCTTTTCCTCTATTATTTCTTCGTCCTCTTTACCATTTTCCTTCTTATCATTAATCAAAGTTGCTACTAAAGCTGCTCCTGCTGCAAGTGCTACTGCTAACTTCCCAAAATTTTTTAGTTTCACTTTTATTCCTCCTAACATACTTATCTAAACTGATTAATAGTTTCGTCGTATTTATATCCAATTTTATTCATTTTTTCTATTAGTTCTTCTTTACTAATTTCCATATCATCACATAAAGAATCTAAATTAGAATAGAAGTCCCTAAGCTTCATATTTACAATACTAAATAAAATATTAGGATCCATAGATTTATATTGTTCCTTATCCATAATATTTCTCCTTTTTGCATAAATATAACTTTTATCTCAAATAAAATATAACATATATTTTTTAATAAAAAAAGTAAAATATCATAATAAAGTGGTAAAATCTGAGTATTGATAAAAACTGCTTATAAGATTCATCTTTTAAGCAGTTTTATATAAAACACTATTTATTTAACTTCTGGTACTTTAGAAGCTTCGCTTTTTTTAGGAGATTTATATCTCTTATTTTCCCAAGTTGCCTCTTGACCTTTTTTAGCCATAAAATCACCTCCGCTATACCATTAGTATAAATAATATAGCGTTATTTATTCCTCGTCGTAAACTTCTAAATATTTTGTTTTAATTCCATCCTTTTCCCACCCTAGAATAGAATCTAAATTAACATTTTCAGCAGCTTTAAATATAGACTTTTCTACACCATCAAAGTTCTTTTTAAGTTCCTTAATAAGTTCTTTAATTTCATATCTCTTATTCCCAATTTTTTCTGCTGCTACCATGCATGCACAATTTAATGGCCAAATACCTGCGTTATTTGTGAATCTCTTTATATAATCTTCTTCTATATAATATAATGGTCTTATAAGTTCCATTTCAGTAAAATTCGCTGATTTAAACTTAGGTAACATAGTTTTAAAGTTACCAGCATAAAGAACATTTAAAAGAGTAGTTTCTATAACATCATTATAATGATGACCTAAGGCTAACTTATTACATCCAAGCTCCTTTGCCTTATTATATAAAGATCCTCTTCTCATTCTTGCACAAAGATAACATGGATAATCTCTTGCCATCTTATCAACAACCTCAAATACCTTCCCTTCATAGATATGTACTGGTATTCCTAGATGTTCACAATTTTCTATAAGTAATTCTTTTATTTGCGGATGGTATCCTGGATCCATTGCAATAAACTCTAATTCAAAATTCATTTGACCATGCTTCTTTAATTCTTGGAAACACTTAGCCATTAATAATGAATCCTTTCCTCCAGAAATAGCTACAGCTATTTTGTCTCCTTCTTCTACAAGATTATAATCCTTAACAGCTCTAACGAACTTAGTCCATATATGCTTTCTATATTTCTTAACAAGGCTACGTTCTATTTCCTCTAAAGGCTTTTTTTCTTCAGTAGGAACAAGTCTTTCACAGCCTTTACCTGCTATATTAATCAATTTATCACCTCATTTAATAATCTTTATCAATTATATCACCATTTATTCAGAATGTCTTTAATCTTATTCCTGTCTCTTAACTTTTATAGCTTGTGGATAATCAAAAATATTATAAGGATCATATTTAGCTTTTATTCCCCTTAATTTTTTTAAGTTATCTCCATAATACTCCTTTTCAAAATCATCCAATTCATCTATTGGAAAATTAACAAAAGAGCCTTCCGTAATATTCTTTATCGTAATAAAATTATCTTTTACCCACTCTTTATTATTTTCTGCATAAATATCTTCTTCCCAGACAGATTGAATTCCTATAATGAATTTTGCATCTCTATAATAATAAGCTGTAGATGACTTGTCTATGTCAGAAATAGCTCCACCTGCTCCATAAAAAGATACTGCAGTATAATAAAATCCATCTGCAGGTTTACTTATTATCCCTATAAGTTTTTCTATTTCTTCTTTGCTAAAATCTTTATTTAAAAATCTACCAGTTGACTTATATTTTTCATAATCTGGATGACTATCTTGAATCCATCTATTACATTCTAAAATGCTTTTATCTTCAATATTTACTTCAATCTTTTCAGTTATATCTATCAGTGGTTTTAATATTTCTTGAGCTTTACTGGAATTACCATAAAATAATCCTGTTAATTTTACCCCTCTACCTTTTTCACTAGAATTATATAAAGCAGTCTTTAAATTCATCCTTCTATCTAAGTCTTTATACAATTCTTGAAGTTTTAATATTACTTTAAGAAGTATTTCATTACTTGCATCTGGATAATTAATATATATTGAACTCCCGCTTTCCTCTTTCTTTTTCAAGGCTAGTGTCATAGATGTTATTATACCAAAGTTACATCCACCACTTCCCATTATAGCCCAGAACAAGTCCTTGTTTTCATCTTTATTTACAATCAGTTTTTCACCTTTATAATCGATTATTTCTGCTTCAAGTAAACTATCAGATGCTAATCCTAGATATCTAGACGAGTAGCCCCACCCACCGCCTAAGATTAAACCTGGAACTCCAACAGTTGGACATCCACCACCTGGAAAAGCATATCCTTTTTTCCCTAAAGCTTCATAGGCTTCTCTGTTTCTAACTCCTCCTCCAATCTTTACATGTCCTTTTTCTTCATTTATTTTAATATTATTGATATTACTAACATCTATTACAACTACATCATCACCAGTAGAATATCCTTCATAACTATGAGCCCCAGATCTTACTCTAATTTCCTTTGAGTTTTCTCTAGACCACTTTATAGCATTTATAACATCCTCTTCATTGTAACAATATACTATAACTAATGGATGTCTCTCTATAGCTCTATTCCAAGCCATAATGCTTTCATTATACTCTTCACTTGCCTTGGTAACTATTTTCCCAGTCAGTCCCGTATAATCAACACTATTCATCAAATCACCTTCTGTAAAAAATATTCTCTATAAGATAATATCATATCAATATTTAAAATCAAATAAAAAAGGGAGATAAATATAATATTCATTTCGACATTAAGAGCTCCAAGTCGCCTTCATATTATATTTAAATCTACTTCCACTCTCACCAATTTTATAACTTTTACTTAATTTATAATCACATATGCCTTTTTTTGACATAGGTTATTATTAGAGTTTATTAATTGAAAGGATGTTTTTTATGTACTATCGTAAAGATGATGATTGCGATAAATGCAAAGACTGTATAAATAACCCTGGTAAAGATTACTGCAACACTACATGTGAGGATAAGGATAAAAACTGTTATGAATCCTATAAAGTTTTTACTCCTCATGTTTATGGAAAGGCTTTCGTTAATTTGCAGCCCTATGGAAATTTATTTACTATAAATGATTCCTTTGATGCTGGCACTATCTTTAAAGACCTCTATAGTCCTTATTGTGAAGTTAAATATGTAGGAGGTTTTGATAAAGAATGAAAAGACATGAATATTTAGAAATTATCCAAAAGTTACAGTTTTTTTTAATCGATCTCAATTTATATTTAGATACAAATCCATGCTGTGAACAAGCTACTGCTGATTTTGATAAAGTATCTAGCGAACTAAAAAAAACTATTTGGAATTATGAAAAAGAATATGGCCCTTTAACAAACTTTGGCTCTGCTTATTTTAATAATCCTGATGAATGGGTTAACTCCCCTTGGCCATGGGAAAATTCAAAAGGAGGTAAAAAATAATGTGGTATTATGTTAAGACTTTAGAACATCCTGTTAATCTAAAATCTACTGACATACGAATGGCTAAACTCCTTGTAACTCAATATGGTGGACCAGATGGAGAGTTAGCTGCTGCTCTTAGATATTTAAATCAAAGATATTCAATGCCTACTAATAAAGCAAAAGCTCTCCTAACTGATATAGGCACTGAGGAACTTGCTCATGTGGAAATTATGGCAACAATGGTGCATCAAATAATGGAAAATGCTTCAATTGATGAAATTACAGCTGCTGGATTAGATGGGCATTATGCTGACCATGGTAAAGGATTATTCTATACTGACGCTACTGGAAATCCATTTACTGCAACTTATATTCAATGTAAAGGAGATATAATAACAGATTTAACAGAAGATATGGCTGCAGAACAAAAAGCTCGAGCTACTTATGAATGGTTAATGAATGTAACTGATGATGTTGAAATAAGAAAAATATTAGGCTTCTTAAGAGAAAGAGAAGTAGTACACTTCCAAAGATTCGGTGAAGCATTAGTTGATGTACAAGACAATACTAAACTAACTGATTTCTGTAAATAAAGTTCCGTGTGAATATAATGTTGCTTTTTCCGTCGCTTCGCTCCAAGTCAACACAACATTATATTCACACTCCATTAACTAAAGGAATAAATTTAGCAAAGCTAAATTTAGAAACTTTATTATAATCTATTTATAAGATATAACTAGTATTAGTTCTTGTTAACTCCGTCGTTTCGCTCCAAGTCGCATTAATATAACATTATATCCTTTTTAATTGAAGGAATAAATTTAGCGAGCTAAATTTAGAACCTTTATTCTAATTTGTTTATAAGCTATAACTAATATTGGGTCCTGTTTACTCTATCGCTTCCCTCCAAGTCAACACAACATTATATTCACCCCCTATTAACTAGGGGTACTATACAAACATTACAACATATTTTACTAAATATCATACTATTTAATCTTCAAAAATATTTTTATTATTTATTTAACTATATATTAATATTACTCATCTTTTTTATTATCACGACGCCTATTTATCTTAACAGTAATCATAGCACCAATAGTAAGTGCGGCAGCAATGATAAATGCAATACTAACACAAAAAATAAACGTGAAAACTTGCCATGAAGACCATTCTCCAAAGCCCATAAATTCTCCTCCTTTTTCAGACTACATATTATTTTTGAAGTAACAAATAAAAATACTGCATATTCTTTTTCTTAATAATACAGTATTTTAGTATGTTAGCCACTTTTTACTCTATAATTCCACAGTATTAAAATTTAATTTAACAATTCCACTTTAATTTGACTGGACGCTGTTCATTTGGGATAGAAACTTCTTGTAAAGAGCTTAAAGCTCTTTTAAATTCATCCGTGGCTAACTCATCATAAACCTCTTTAGTTTTAGTAAGTCCGCCTTGACTGTATGCAACAGTAGCTGCACCATAAAATAGAAATCCTAATGCACTTGTCGGTGTCTGAATTGTAGAACAAGCTGTAGAAATAGCTCTAGCTGCTATTTGTGCTATTGTGTTATCTGTAGCATCACGTGCAATTTGATTTGCTTCTTTGATAATAAGTTTTATTTCATTAATTTTTATTTCGCCTTTTAAATATTTTTGGCAAGACAATATTATATAATCCAATCGTAAATCATCAGGACACTCTGCTTGGTAAACTTCTAGATAGTTATCTTTAGCATACTGTATAGCCCAAGTTGCTAATGTAGTTTTGTTTTGTGTATCAATCAGGTTCCTTAAAGAAATACATTCCTCAGAATTAACATCTCCTAGCATTTTTCTTAATTTAGTCATAATGATTTTCCTTTCAAATTTTAAAATTCTAATTTAACTTCTTTTACTAATTTCATTTGTTATTAATGATTTTGCTATATACATAGCATCAATTATCTTCTTAGTTCGATTATAGCTTACTGTCCCCTTCTCAAACTTTTGATTTGCCTTTTCACATTTACTAATAACTGAAGTTACAGGTGGAAGAGCTTCTATCAACTCTTCTTTTGAATATGTGTCAATAATGTTTTCACCAGTTATTAATACTTTGGAAATGTACAGTGCTTTTATCCTATTCTTAAGTAATGAGTGCTGAGGAGTACCTTCTTCAAATTTCGGCTGAAATTTTTCGCAATTGATAATTGTTGAAGATACAATACTTAGAGCATTCGCCAATTCTTCTCTTGTATAATTAATCATAATACTTTCCTCCTTAAAAATCCATATTAAATGAATATTTTTATTTCTATTAAACAAATATATTGTTACAATTTAATTATATAACATTAATGAACTTATAAACTTTTATGAAGTATAATGAGATAAATACAAGGATTTATATTAAATAACTTTATAATATTATTTAATGTTTTCTAATAAAGGAGTATAAAATGGAATATAGACCTATAGATATAGCTAGAAAATTGAATATTAGTACATCAACACTTAGAATATATGAAGATATGGGAATTATCCCACCTGTTAAAAGAAATGCTTCTGGATATAGGATATTTACAGAAATTCACCTTAATTATTTTACATGTATTAGGAAAATGATAAAAGGTTACAGTTTAGTATTTACTGGAGAATTGCTGAAGGAGCATATGAAAGGAAATTTAGATAAAGCATTATGGATGATTACTAAATCTCAATCTGATTTATATAATGAGAAATTGAGATTAGAAAGAGTATCACTAAATCTTATTAATACTCTGAATGATAAAGATAATAATATGCAAA
Source organism: Clostridium lamae (assembly GCF_033043255.1). Lineage (NCBI taxonomy): Bacteria > Bacillati > Bacillota > Clostridia > Eubacteriales > Clostridiaceae > Clostridium > Clostridium lamae. Next base: position 177,332 of record NZ_JASCQJ010000003.1, read on the forward strand.
AAGGCAAAAATGAATTACTGACAATAAATGAAATAAGTAAAATTACAGATGTAAATATTACAACAATACGCTATTGGGAAAATATTGGATTAATTTCATCAGTTAGAGGGCAGGAGAATAATTATAGATTATTTGATGAAAATCAAATTAAGAAAATACTAATTATACATGCTCTAAAGTATTCTTTAAAAACAAAACATAACTATTACAATATGGAAATGTTAAAAAAAGAGCTTGAAACCTTTATCTGTAACGATTCAAATATAATGGAATTAATAGAAAATATGAAACTATATTTAAATAAGGTTAATTTAGAGATGATAAAAGCTATATCATCATTTTATGATCTAATAATCAAAGATCATAGATAAACTATAAATTTATTGCATTTACTCTTTAACAAACTGACTCTTCATATCCCCATTAGATTGTATTGTTGCATCTATGTCTAATCTATTAAGTTTTAGTTTCCTTTCAGAGCTACACCCATTTAAAGAGAAAACCTTATTCAAAGAAACTTTCTTGTGATATAATAAATTGCTTAAATCAACAAAACATGGAGGTATGTTATGCATAAAAACTTATTAATTGTGGATGGTTCTAGCTTACTTAGTACAAGTTTCTATGGTACAGTAGGACCTGCTTATCTTATGGCTAAAACAGAAGAGGATAGAGCTAAAGCTTTAAGTAAGCTATTAAAGACTTCAGATGGTAGATATACTAATGGTGTGTATACCTTCATGAAAACACTACTTAAACTAATTAAGGAACAAAAGCCAACACATTTAGCTGTAGTTTGGGATATAAGTCGTAATAGCTTTAGAAAGACACAATTAAGTGAAGATTATAAGGGAACTAGAAAGGAAACCCCTGGGCCACTTAAAGAGCAATTTAAAACTACTCAAGATTTATTAGAAGGACTTATTCCTCAATTTAAAAGTTCTTTCGAAGATGAAATAATTTATGAGGCAGATGACTTTGCTGGTTCTCTAGTAAAAAGATTTGAAGATGAAATATCTTGTAAGCTTTATACAAAGGATGAAGATTATCTCCAATTAATTTCAGAACGTAGTTCTGTTTGGCTTGTTACTTCAAAGGCACATGAAATGTTTGATGAGATGGGTTTAAATCCCAAAGAATTTAATGTTCCATCTGGAGCATTTGAATACACCTTAACCTCTTTAATGGACATTAAAGAGATAGAGCCATATCAAATAGTCGAGTATAAGGCTTTATGTGGTGATTCTAGTGATAATATTCCTGGAGTTAAGGGGGTAGGTCCTAAAGCTGTTGTACCTCTCCTAAGAGAATATGGTAATATAGAAACTATCTATGAAATTATAGAAGGCCTTAATGATAAAGAACAAAAAGAACTAGCTAAATTCTTCAAAGAAACACTTGGAATATCTAGAAGTCCAATTAAAAATCTTCTAGAAGGAAAGGAATCTGCGTTTTTAAGTAAGAAACTTGCCACTATAAAAACAGATATAGAATCTATTAAAGATATAGAATTAGATGATGTAAAGTTAGATATCAATAATGATTTACTTAAGAATAGATTATTAGATTTGGAAATTAAAAGTTTAATGTAAGGTTCTATTTCAAACCAGTGTTGATACCGTAACATATCAAATTGAACTGCTCCCTGTGAAGAAGACATGGAGCAGTTCAATTATTTGTCCACTTTATATTTAAAACATAATATTTTTAATTTATAATTCAATAAATGCAGTAGTCGATACTTTAATTACCTTCATATAACATATTTTTGTATACTTTGTTTTCGATATCAATAATTTCTATAAATGGTTTACCATTTTTATATTCCCATTTCTCAATATAAGTAGGTTTAACTTTAAATAATCTCTCATTTTTTAATGCAGAGTAGGTATCATAAGAACCTTTAAAACACTTCTCAAAAATTCTACAAAACTCATTGTTGCTTAAAGGGTGACCTACCTCTAGACATATCCCTTCAATCTGAATATTATCAATGCATAAAGCAATATTAGGATTGTTTTTTATTTGCTCATATTTTCTAAAAGTTTTGTCTGTTTGGAAATAAAATATACCATTTATCAAAACAATGCTCATCATTCTAGATGAAACCCTATTATTATGCAATGTAGATAGTACCATGTTTTTACCACTACCAAGTCCTTTATAAAAATCTTTAATTTTATAGTTGAAATTTTCCATATAATCTCCCTCTATCCCTATGTTACTTAAAAATATGATTAAACAATCGTTCGGTATTTTATATTTTTATTATACATAATTTATGGTTTATAATTCCAGTAATTATGTAAATATAATTAAATTTATATACATATCGGCTATCTCGTCTTAAATCTTTTTATTATTGTATAAATATGCTGTGTACTACCTTGGGTCATCAAATTTTTAGTTCTTTCAGTTTTCTCGTGATAAATGTATTTATCAACTTATTATATTTATTAATTACACTTCAATATTCCCTTAAAACATAACCTAATATAAAATCAATTTATAGATGTTTTAGTCATCTTCCAAAATAGTTTTTTAGTGCCATAATTTAAAATAACTTATAAATAATTGTGATAGAAATGTCTTTTATTGAACATTTAAGAGTATTATAAATAGATTATATTTTTTAACTAAAAAAAATTAAATGGAGGGATTTTATGAATACGAATTATGCGTCCTTAAACAAAAGGGCCATTGCCTTCCTGATAGACCACGTTTTGTATATATTATTAATGATACCTCTAGCACTTATATTTTTATTTTTGGGTATTCAAAATGAAGTTGTTACAAGCATTATAATTTTTTTAGTTATATTAGTTATTGAATTTATTCAGCTTGTAGCATTTAAAGGCAGGACTATCGGAAAATTGCTTAAATTAAGTATAAATTTTTAGCCATTATAATTAGAAATTATACTGGCTTTATATATTAAAAAAAGTACGGTTAAAATAAAAATAAAGGTAGTTTCATAACAACATCTATTAATTTGCAATAGTTTATATAGCTTATAAACTGTTGATTATGTCTAATAAAGCATTATTAAATCCATATGGATTATCAATATCTGTTAAATGCCCTGCATTTTCAACCCAATACAGTTTCTTCTTTGGTGCATTAATAGTTTCAAAATAATCATTCACCAGTGTGCTTGGCACTTGCCAATCATTTCGTCCGCAAATATAATAAATAGGAAGTCGATAATCCTTATCATTAATAATACTATAAGTAAGTAAATACTCTATAAGATTTTTTGATGTATTCATATCTTTTTTATAATTAATCAAGTTTATAAAGTCTTTTACACCTACAATAGGGCTTTTAAGCATAATTTTAGTCTGATTCCATACATCTCCTGTTAATCCGTATTTACCCTGTAACTTTCGGAAATCTAAGATAGAACTTAATAAATTTTCCTTTGTAAGATTATATGGATATCCCTTAAACTGTTGATATTTCTTTATATTTCTTTTATCGTTGGAACTCTCTAAGCTTTGTCCAAGTTTATCATAATTTAATTTTTCACCCAACATAAAGTCAACAACTTGACCCATTCCTACATAGCACAAAACATCATGAGGATATTTTTTTATATAACACGTTCCCAAAACACTTCCCCAAGAATGACCTAATAAAATAATTTTATTTGTGAGGTACTTTCTTTTTACATATTGGATAACTTCCTGTAAATCCTGTAATAAATTTTCTAAATTAACATCTTCCATAGTTGAAGGACTTTTTAATTGAGTTTTTCCTGCTCCCCTTTGGTCATAATAAACAATGTTACATTTCAGACGTTCATCCTTTGTTTTATAAGCCCAAAAAGATTCAGTTTGACCAGGACCACCGTGGAGAAAAAGTATTACAACATCTGATTTATTTGGGTAATGCAAAAAATAATGCTCTATCCCGTTTAATTTTACATATTCCTCTGAATAAAGATACATTTAATATCCTCCTAAAATATTTAATTTTATTTTTTATAATTTATACCTATTACGAAATTAATATTAAACTCTTTAGTGTTCTGGAGAAATAAAACTTACTCGTCTATTTGTTCAAGGAAAGATCTTATATCTTCTGCAATTTTTTCATACTCATAATTATGAACATAATGGCTACACTCTAACTTTATTAAATTTCCTTTTTCAATTTCTTTTATAAAATCATACTGGAAATCTTCCCATTCTTCTTCACTCCAACCTGTTCCTTTCCCATTGGAGCAAAACATTAAAATTGGACTATCTACATTCCCCCCTTCTTTAACTATTAGTGCATTATTTTTAATTTCTTCTGCTTCATTTAGCATAGTTTTAGTCGCTGTTCTTCTGTAAAATATTGATCTATATATTTCTTTTTCTTCTTTATTTAAATTTCCATGTTTTATTGCATCACTTTCTGATATACCTGGAATAAATCTTGTTATTCCTATCTGTACAGCAATTGAACTGATTTTTAATAAAGGCATATTAATATGATAATCTGAATAAGCATTAGGAACAGCCATATCTAAACCTACAATAGCTTTTACTTCTTGAGGATATTGTTGTGCCCAATATATAGCTTCTATTCCTGACATAGAATGTGGACACAATATATATGGTCCTTCTATCCCTGCCTTTGACAATGCATCTCTTGTTTCAGCTAATATACTATCTATATCTCTCTTTTCATCAACAATATCGCTAAATCCATAACCAAATTTCTCAATTACTACGATTTTATAATCATCACTTAACTGTGAATACAAAGACTTAAAATCAAGAATTGGAGAACTTGTCCCACCACCAGACATAAAAACTAATGTGTTTTTTCCTTCACCCTCTATAAAAACACTCATCTTATTTCCATTTACTTCAACAATATCTCCTAATGGGGTGAATAAAATCTCTTCTTTTTTTAACTGAAGTCTATGATTAATATAGCTTATAATTATAATAATCACTACAATCATAATGCTTATGATAGATATTTGCATAACTGTCTTCCCTATCTTCACTATTACACCTCATATTTAGACTTGTTTAAATTAATTATATATTTACTCTTCTCTATTACTATGATTTTGAATAACGATAGCAAGAACTTTTAGTATTTTATATACTATTTCACATACTAATCTTAATGCAAATAAACCTATAATAGGTGTACCTATTGCATCAAGGATATAAATAAAATAAATTAATTTTGTCCCTGCTGGAACAGTATTAAATAACAAAATAGAACTACCAAGTGCATTAATAACCAAATATATTATTCCAATTATAAAAATATTTTTTACTATTTTCTTTGTCTCCATTTCTCCAATTTTAAAATTCATAAGCTTTCACCTCCAATAATGTATATTTAAAAACCTTATTAATTGTAACATATTTTTCCAGAAAAATGATTATATACATTAAAGTAAATTCATTAATTACTACAAATTTTTAATCTTAACTATTCACTCTAGCTTTATAATATATAGTAAATAAAGAATATCTATTTCTTAGAATAATAATTCTATACTAAATAAGAACTAGATATTCTTAATAAATTTTAATTATGGAGTTATTCTTGTTCTATCTCTTGGAATTAATGATGCTTCTCTTATATTACTTAGATTTAATAACTGTGCCGTAATTCTTTCTAAGCCTATTGCTAAACCTCCATGCCTTGGCATTCCATATTTAAATATTTCTGTGTATCCTTCATAGTCAATAGGATTTAGACCTCTTTCTTTTATACTGTTTACTAACATATTGTAATTATGAATTCTTTGACCACCTGTTGTTATTTCTACTCCTCTAAATAGTAAATCGAAGCTTCTAGTTCCTTCTTCTCCTACAGGCATTGCATACATAGGTCTCTTTTTTCTTGGATAATTAGTTATAAATATAAAATCGCAACCTAATTCTTCTCTTGCATATTTGCAAATAAGTTTTTCTGCTTCTGGATCTAAGTCTCCTTCTAATCCCTTTTTATTGTACTTTTCTTCTATTATTTCAATTGCTTCTTTTAATTCTATTCTAGGAATAGTTCCATTAATCTCTGGAAGTTCAGCATTTAATAATTCTAAATATTTTCTTCCCTTTTTTTCTACTGATTTTAGTATATATTTTATAAGCTCCTCTTCTAAATCCATTATGTCATTTTCATCTTCTATAAATCCAAACTCTAAATCCATACTAATATACTCATTTAAATGTCTGCTCGTATTATGCTCTTCTGCTCTATAAACATGAGCTACTTCAAAAACTCTCTCAAAACCTGCTCCTACCATCATTTGCTTATAAAACTGAGGACTTTGAGCTAGATATGCTGTTCTTTCAAAGTATTTGACTTTAAAAAGTTCTGTCCCACCTTCAGCTCCTTCTGCAACTATTTTAGGTGTGAAAATTTCAGTGAAATCTTTTTCTATTAAAAATTCTCTAAAACTTTGAACTATTATATTTTGTATTTTAAAAGTCGAATTTACCTTTTCATGCCTTAGACTTATAGTTCTATTATTTAAAGTAGTTTCTAAGTTTACATTATAGTCTTTTTTATTAATTTCAATTGGAAGTTCTTCAGCTTCACTAATAATATGGATTTCTTCAACTAATATTTCAAATGGATTTAAAGCATTTTTACTTGCCTTTACTTCTCCCCAAATACTTACTACTGATTCTAGCTTAATGTTATCTATATTAATAGATTTATTTTCAATAACACATTGAACTATGCCAGTTCTATCTCTAAGAATTAAGAATGTTATTTCTTTTAGCTTTCTTATTCTATAAACCCATCCTTCTACTTTAATCTTTTTGTTTATAAATTTATTAATTTCATTTACAATAACTCTTTCCATTTTAAATCTCCTTTAAATATAAATTTTAAAAAATAAAAAATCCCCTTAAGCACGTCTGCTTAAGGGGCAACTAATGATTGCGGTACCACCCTTATTAATTTTAATTAATTATAAAAACTAATAGAATATACCATACCTAAAATTTTGCTATAAATAAAAAATCCTCCACTCCCAATAGGAGTGAAGGCTTAGTTCACGGTACCATCCTAATTTAGTTTAATATAATAATATTAAAACTATCTCTAATCCATTAACGCTAGAACACGTCTTATCTTACTTTATTTCAGATAAGCTTCTCCAGGATGTCATTCGATACTACTTAATCATGAAGCTTTCACCATCCTTCACTCGCTAAGGATTCTAGTATATATCTACTCTTCCCTTCTTAGAATTTATTTAATATATAATATTCCTTTTTGTAATTTCTGTCAACAGTTTTTTAATAATATTGTTTAGAATATAAAATTTCTAATTAAAACATACTATAGTTGGAGGTGATTTATTATGACTTCAAAAGAATTACTTTATATAACTGATGGTTTAGGACATGAAAAATTTATGGAAACACTATGTAAGGAAACAGCAACTAAACTACAAGATGCTGAACTAAAAACATTAGTTACTCAATATGAAGCTAAGCATAAAGAATTATTTGGAAAACTATTTTCACTATTATAAGGAGGACTAAGAAATGGATGATAAATGCTTATATGAAAACATACTTCAGTTAACTAAAGGTGCAACTGATATGTATTTACATGCTACCACTGAAGCTTCGACAGAAAATATACATCAAGCGTTTCATGATTTATTACATGAAACTTTAAAAATACAGCATGAAGTTTATAAAAAAATGGAAGCTAAAGGATGGTATCCAGCAGAACAAGTAGAACAACAAAAAATTCAACAAGTTAAACAACAAAATACAATGCAATAAAAAAAAGGATATAAATAGTATATTTCTTGCGACCTCGCAAACTCAAACTCGCAGTCATATAATATTTATATCCTTCATACTAAGGTAATTACTTTCTTTCAAAACTTATGAATCTAGTGCCTTGAAAAGATAATATACCTCTATCTCCTTCTGAAATTAGACCATATTCTTTTCCTGATACTTTAAGCTCTAATCTCTCACCATTTTCAAACTGAAACGTTACGTAGTAAGTGGTAGAAGTTGAGCTATGCATATTATCTCCTGTATTGTGATTATGATGAGAAACAGAAATTCTCTTTCCTGAAACTATAGAATCTACTGGAATAATAGGCTGTTTATTGTTTGATGACCATTCACTAATCCCTCTAACTATTGAAAATATAATCACACCGATTATTAAAATAAACACTAAACTAAACATACCTGAAAAAGTATCAAAAGAATTAACTTCATTATACATAATAACCTCCCAAATTAATTACCCCATTGTATTTTCTTTATGTCCACATTCCATACATTTATAATACTTCTTACCATACTGGTTGTTATCATATGCATACTCATATTCTTTCATATTTGCGCCACAAACTGGGCATTTCTTCAAATTTGTTTGATTCAAATTTTCTCCTCCTACTAAAAAAATATTATTATAATACTATATTTATAAGTTCTTATATTATTATCTTTTAGTTTAATATAAAATGAAGGATCTTATTAAATATATCTAAATAAATTATACTTAATAAGATCCTATATTTACTATTATAAATGCTATTATCCTTTTAATCCAGTAGAAGCTACCCCTTCTACAAAAAATCTTTGAAGTGATAAGAATATAATAAGTACCGGTATTAAGGCAATAATAGATGCTGCCATAATCAGTGAATATTCAGCAGAATATTGAGTTATAAACATTCTTATACCAATTTGTATAGTCTTCTTTGCTTCGGAATTTATATATATTAATGGTCCCATGAAGTCATTCCATACAGATACAAATGTAAAAATAGTTAATGTTGATAATGCTGGTTTAGATAAAGGTAGCATTATTCTAGAATAAATTTTATATTCGCTATATCCATCTATTCTTGCCGCTTCAAGAAGCTCATCTGGAATACTCATATAAAATTGTCTTATTAGGAAAACCCCAAAAGCAGAAAATGCTTGTAGTAAAATTAATGCTAAATGAGTATCACTTAAATTTAATTCTCTCATCATTATAAATTGTGGTACCATATATACTTGCCACGGAACTGCAATTGTTGCTACATAACATAAAAATAACTTATCTCTATATTTAAATTGTAACTTAGCAAAGGCATATGCAGCAAAGCTACTAGTTAATAATTGTAATAATGTTATTATTACTGTTAATTTTGTTGTATTAAAAATAAACTTCCCAAGAGGAATTCTTGTCCATATTTCTTTATAATTACTCCAAACTGGATTATTAGGTATCCAATCAAATGGAAATTTGAATACATCTTTATTTAGCTGTAAAGATGCTGATAGCATCCATGCAAAAGGAATTAACATTAAAATAGCTAATCCTATTAAAAGTGTATATATTACTATCTTAGATATTACATTTTTTGTTTTTATGTTCACTTTAACTACCTCCCTTTAATAAGTTTTACATATAACTAACCCACTTTTTCTCGCCTCTAAATTGTATTATAGTAACTATCAATACTATTAAAAATAATACCATTGATATAGCACTTGAATATCCATAGCTGAACTCTTTAAAAGCTATATTATATATATGTGATACTAATACTGTTGTAGATCTTCCTGGCCCTCCTTGAGTCATCATATATACAAGATCAAATACTTTAAAGCAAGAAATAGTAAGCATTATACTAACAAAGAAGGTTGTTGGAGTTAACATAGGTAAAGTTATTTTCCTAAATTTTTGCCATCCATTAGCACCATCAATACTAGCTGCTTCATATAAGTCTTTTGGAATTCCTTGAAGTGCGGCTAAGTATATAACCATATAATACCCCATATTTTTCCAAATGCTAACAAAGATTACAACAGGCATTGCCCAAGTAGTTGAAGATGTCCATCCTGGTGGATCAGTTATTCCTATGGACATTAAAAAGCTATTAACAACTCCCATTGATGGATTAAAAATCATGTTCCAAACTACAGCAACAGCCACCAATGATGCTACATATGGAAAGAAAAATACTGTTCTAAAAAAGTTGCGTCCGAATATCTTTTGATTTAATAAAACTGCTATTCCGAGCGATGCTACTAATGTTAAAGGGACTGTAGCAACAGAATATATAATTGTATTTTTTAGTGCTATCTTAAATGTTGAATCTGTGAAAAGTCTTTTAAAATTATCTAATCCAGCAAAACTTATTGGATTAGAACCATCCCAATTTAAAAAAGATAACACAAATGCAAATATAACTGGAATAAGTGTAAATATTGCAAAACCTATAAAGTTAGGAAGGATAAACGAATATGCAGTAAGATTCTTCTTAATCTGCTTTTTACTTATTTTATGTGATATTTTTTGCTTTGTTTCTTGATTCACTTTTAATTCCAAAATAACCCCTGCCTTTCTCGGGAATATCCCCCTTAAAATTCTTTACTTTTTAATTTAGGGAGCCTTATTCAGCTCCCTAAATTATTTGTTAAAATATCTATTTATTTAATTCTTCCTTAACTCTCTCTCCCATTTGCTTTAATCCTGCATCTATATCTATGCTACCTGTCATTATAAGATCGTGCTCTTCATTTAAAATAATTTCTACTAAAGATGTTTTATCATTTACTGGCATTTCTAAATATGTTTTTACTGTATTTAATGCTTCTTTACTATTTTCATCAGATGGGAATCCTTCCATTGAAACAATTATATCCACGATACTATCTGTTTTAATTGATGGCATAGTTCCATTTTCAGCTATGATTTTTGATCCTTCTTCACTACTAAAGAACTTTACAAAATCCCATGCTGCATCTTTCTTCTCTGATTTAGAATTTATAGCTAATGATGTCAAAGTTCCAACGGTTGTACCAGGTTCTACTCCATCTGCATGAGGATATTTAACTATTCCCCAATTCATATCTGCTGTTCCTTTTTTATTACTCTCTATTACAGTGCCAATATACCATGATCCCATTGGCATCATTGCAACCTGTTCATTTTCAAATACTCCTGAATAATGGATACTTCCAGTTTTTAATGAGCCATAATCCATAACAACCTTATCATTTTGCATTCCTAATACCATTTCATAATAAGGTTTTAAGAATGAATAATCTTCTTGTATAATTGAATTTTTACCATCTAATACTGCTGGTAATTGTACGGTTGATCTCCAAGTATGATAATGAGTTCCATAAACAGCATCTGCACCTGTTCCAGAAGTCATTTTTCTTGCAAGCTCTTCGTATTCTGTCCATGTTAGATCATTTGTTGGATATGGAACACTAGCTGCATCAAAAAGATCTTTATTATAATATAAAACCCAAAAATCACTTCTAAATGGAAGTGCATATAATTCATCATCTACAGTCATTTGCTCAGCAGTTCCTGAATAAGCATTTAAATCAACTTTATCCTTATCTATATACTGAGTAAGTGGTTCTAATTGTCCCTTATTTACCATTGATGTATATCCAGGCGTATCTTTTACAGTTATTATATCAATATCATCAGACCCTCCTGATAACATAACTGATAGCTTGTCTTGATATTCTGCAGAAGAAATATCAAGCAACTCAATATCAACGTTTTCATTTATTGCTTCATAAGCATCTACTACTGGTTGTAAATAAGCTGTTTTATCTTTATCCCAAACTGCCATTTTCAAAGTAACTTTTTCACCTGATTCAGCACCTTGCGCAGGAGTCTCTGCCTTAGATCCACAGCCTATAAAAATGCTAGTCACTACTGCTAACGTTAAAAGAACAGAAATTATTTTCTTAGTTTTCATAATTCATTCCCCTCACTTATTCTTTAATACGATTTTCACCCTAATTATATAAAACTAGATTTTCCTTATAAATGGATATTTTTTTTATTTCATTCACTTTTTTGTTAACCTTTTCATAGATTTCAAAAATTATCTTTTTACATTTTATTTTTAGAAATTTCATGTAATATTTTTTTATTTTATCTATTTTTTTATTTTATCTATTTTTTTATTTTAATTTAATAAAATAAGCATCAACTACTTTCTTATAAAATAGGTGATGCTTTTTACTATGACATAATTTTTATATAGTCCTTAGGTGAATATCCTGTTATTTTTTTAAATACCTTGCTAAAATAAAACGCACTTTCAAAACCTAATTTATCTGATATTTCATATACCTTATAATTTCCCTTAGCCAATAATTCTTTTGCTTTATTTATCTTCATTAAGTTGACATACTCAGAGAAGCCCATATTACAGTCTTTCTTAAATACTAAGCTTAAATAGCTTGGACTTATGTTATGAATATTAGCTGTTTCATTTAGATAAATTCTCTCTTCTAAATTATCATTAATATATTTTTTTACTTGAGTTACTATATGATGTTTATAATTCTGTTTTCTATAATCTATATACTCACATAATCTATCTCTTAATAATGATAACCACTGAATTACTTCATCAACATTTCTAGTTTTATATATGCTCCTATACCCTTCTACTTCGTTAGAAAACATATCATTTATACAGTTAACCCCATCTGGTAATAAATTCAATGATATATACAATATATTGCATGCACAATCTATTGATTTTAAATATTCATTTCTTGAATTTTTAAGTAATTTGATTATGTTATCAAATATATCATGTAACTTTTTAGAGTCATATTCCTCTAAAGATCTTCTTAGTCCTTCATTGAAAGAAGATATATTAAACCTATTTTCATTTTCTACCTCTTCTATCTTTGAATAAATTTCTATATACTTATCTTTCTTAATTAGGTTATACGCATCTCTTGCCTCTCTAAAAGAATTTGATATAAATTGTAGCTTATCATAAGTATCTCCAATACCAATTCTTATATTGACATTGAAATAATTCTTTATTGCATCTGAAATATTCTCAAATGCTCTTTTAACTGAGTTTTTTATATTTATACTTTCATCTTTATCAAAATAACAAATAACAGCAAAATGATTTACATCAAGAAATATATTAAAGCATTTTAAATATTTAATTGAAATCTGTTTTACCATATTAAACGTACACATATAAATATTTAATAGCTTATAATTCTCTATATCTTCTTTTGAGTTTGAATTTATATCACAAAAGCAGGTTATGAATGTTTTATTTTCTAAATTTAAACCTAGTTGTGATGCTTCTTCATATATATTGCTATCATCTTCAAATAAATTATATAAAAGCCTTATAAAAAATCTATCCTTTAAACTGCTTATTACCTGCTGTTCATTCTTAACTATAACCTTTTCATTATCCTGTGCCCTCTTTTCTATCTTCTTTAAAGAATTTTCTATGGATAATTGAAGTAATTGTGGAGTTAATTCAAGTTTTACTAGATAATCATCAACGTTATATTGTATAGCCTTCTTTGCTATTTTAAAATCCTCATAACTTGTTAATATTATAAAAATAGGTATTACCTTATAATTTTCTTTACAATATTTTATTAATTCGATTCCTCCCATTATAGGCATTTTTACATCTGTAATTATAATATCTGGAAAGTCTTCTTCTATTATATCTATTGCTTGTTTTCCATTGGATGCCATACCGATAACCTCTATATTAAAACTACTCCAATCAATCATAGATTTAACACCAACTTGAACTAATGGTTCATCGTCTACTATTAATAATTTATACATATACTCTCACCTCCCATAGTCATGATTTATCTGGTAATTTAACATATGGAATAGTTAATATTATACTTGTATATTCATTTATTACACTTTTTATACTAATTCCATACTCATGTCCAAAAGTAAGCTTTATTCTATCGCTAACGTTCTTTATTCCTATATTATTAAAAGATTTCTTATCTGATTTTAAGTTCCCATTAAGGATTTCCTTTATCCTATCTTTTGAAATCCCTACTCCATCATCTTTTATTTCGATCTTTATTGTATCGTCATCTATAAAATAACAAGATATCTTAATTTCACCTTCCCTTCCTTTAGGTTCAATACCATGAAAAATAGAATTTTCTACTAGTGGTTGCAGGGTAAATTTTATTATACTGCTATTATAGATCCTATTATCCTCTACATTATATATAATATTTAAAGCTCCTCCATATCTATATTTTTGAATAGTAATATACTCATTTAACAAACTTATTTCTTTTTCTATAGATATTATTTGGTCAGTCCCCTTAGATATATTTTTTAGAAGTCTTGCTAAAGCTGTTGTCATTTCTGGAATTCCTGTTGAATTTTGAATAGTTGCCATCCATTTGATTGAATTTAAAGTATTGTATAAAAAATGTGGATTTATTTGACTTTGTAATACCTTAAACTCTAAATCTTTCTTTTGTTTTTCATACTCAACCTTATATTCTATTAAATCTGTTATCTTCTTTGATAGGATATTTATACCTCGTCCTATTGTTCCAATTTCATCTTCTTTTTCTATAGAATGATCAATTGAAAAATCACCTATGGATATATGTGCTATCTTATTATTTATTTTTCTGACTGGTTTATTAATCATTTCGTTAAACAAATAAGTTAGTATTGCAGCTAATGAAAATAACAATACTACAATTAATATTGAAAGTGGGATAAATAATGACTTATCTATTGAAAAATTACTAGTAGATAGAGCATGTCCTATAGACCAATCTTGTAAATCTGACTTATACCAAATATAGTTAGCTTCCCTCCCTAAACTATTCTCGCTTTTATATGTAACTATATTATTATATTCTTTAACATCAGTTTTTTTAGTATTATCTATATTTACAAGAGTTAATTTTCCTTCTAAATATTTATAGGTATTTTTACCAATAGAAATAAAGACTTCATCAAATTTATTTAAATTATAGCTATCTAAATAATCTGTGATTATATCAGTATTAAGAGAAATATATACCCATCCTATTTTCCCATTGCTATATAAACTATATATTGGTCTAATGATAGGGATAATATTATCGCTATTTATATCTTTTTTAAATGGATTTTCTTTAATGCCTATCCATTTAAAGCCATGATATTCAATCAATTCATCAAAATACGGAACTTCTCTGCTTATTTGGCCATCTTTTAGGCTTCCTGTAGTTGATTCTGACCCAATCTGTAATAATGCTCCATCCTCATTACTAATTATTAATCTGTCTACATACCTACTTGATCTAGAATTATTTAACTCCTCTTTGACTCTATAATAAGTATTCAAACTTATAGAGCTATTCATATTATTTGGTGCATTAGAAACATAAGATGCTACTAAATTATTGATACCACACCACTTTGCTAGTTGCATAACCTCATCAATACTATTTTCTATATTCTTACTTACAATTTCTAAATTTGAAGTTGTTGTACTTGTAATTTTTTCGTTTAAAATATGCTTAAAAGTATATAAGCATCCATATAATATGAAAAATGTTATTATTGCTGTAGAAGTTATAATAATTAAGGTTACTCTAAACTTAATTGTCTTATATGATATATTTTTCATTTCACCATCTACCCTCAAAATTTGTAATAATTTTCAAGTTAACATATCTACATTTTATCATTATTTTTAAACAAAAGAAAATATAACTTTAAAAAAGCAATATACCAATTTACTTAGTATATTGCTTTCTTTAATAAAACATATGCTATGAATTTTAATTAATATAACAGTACTTTCCCTATTCTTTCTTCTTTATTACTTCTATTGAATACTACAACTTGTCCAAATCCTATGCATCCATCTGCATTAAAACTATCTGTAGGTGAAGCATAATCTTGATGTGCAACCACCACTGTATATTTCTTATTATCTTTTTGAATATTTATAGCTTCAATAAGTTTGTCTTCAAAAATTATTCCTTTAAAATTGGATTTAACGTCTAACTTTTCTACCTCTATTTTTTTATACTTCTCCTTAGAATTGGTTGAAATTACAGTTATAACAGACGAAAATCCATCCGCTACATGTTCTGTTATCAATGTTTCTTTATTTTCATATTGATTATAATGCTTTGAATATCTTGTTTCTTTTACATTGAAATTCATATCCTTTGCTATGAAACATACATCTGTATAATTCTTTTCTGTAATATGATTAATGAAATTATTTGATTTCTTGAAAATCTTACCAGTATTGTTAAAATGGAAATATTGATTATATTTATGTCTTGAACCAGAATAGAATTCATCAACAATTACATATATATCAGGTTTAATATATATAATTCTGCGATTTATATATACTCCACCACCTTTAATATCATAATAACCTAGATGGCCTCCTTCAACATAATCATAATCTTTACTCTTTACCATCTTTTGATTTATTGCTCTTGTAAGCTTACTGCATTCCCAAGGGTCTACACAAACTATAAAATCCTCTCCATCAACTGTTATAGTATTATGAGCACTAGGGTCCTTAAACTCATATCTCTCTGGTTTATCTACGTAGGTATATCTACCTGAATCAACTAATATATCTTCACCATTTGCAAACAAATCTATATGAAGCTTATCGGAATGTCCATGCCCTGCTCCTAAAGTACCACAATGAAAATGGAAGAAGTTTTCATCTTCACTCCAATCTGAATGAAGATAATAATTACCACTTTCTTTTAACTCAATAGCAGTTTCTTTTGGTTTGCTTTTAGCTATATCAATATACTCCCTTGCAGCTTCAACACCTAAATCCCATATACAATCGAAGTCAAATTTATCATATCCACCAAATTTTAAGACTCCATCTTTATATAAATATGCCGCTTTAGTAACTATATCTCTAACATCTATATCATCACTATCTCCCATCATAATCTCATTATGATCTGGTTTCTTATGATAAAAGGTTCCATATGCCATCTTATATAACTTTCTTTTTATAACTTCTGGTAACTCAATATTATTTCTATCACATAATATCTTTATATCTAAATAACAATGAGCTACTTCATTATGATACATAGGTGATTGTTCCCAATGAACACCATCTTCATAAACTTGAACCTCTATTTCTTCTGCAAGTCTTCGTAAAGATTCATTCCTATATTCAATAGTTCTTTCTGATTCTGGAAGCATAACTCCAGCTATAAAGAGTCCATGATTTTGAAGTACTCCCCAATTACTTACTAGTCTAAAAGTATCATACATTCCCATTAAAAATTCTGCATGTTCTTTTACTGATACTTCAAATATTTCATAAACTTCTTCAGTTAGATAAGGGCTATTCTTAAAATATCTAATTGCCTTTAGCCAATACTCTAATCTTAATCCTGCTTCTATAGTTCTCCATGCAAGAGCATTCTTTTCATCATCAAACTTTACATTTTTAATCCAATGGGTTATTTGCTCAACAAATGCTTTTGCATACTTTTCATTCTTAGTCATTACATAAGCTTGACCAAGGCATATCCAAAATCTATGTCTATTAAATTGATATATCCATTCTGGATCATCACCAGGTATATGAAGCCAATTAATTTCATTATCAAATTCTTCTGCAACTGTTGTTCTCTCCATATCCCATCTTAAATTAAATATGAATTTCTTATTAACCACATCATCTGCTACAGGCAGAATGTTATTAAATTCATCCATACAACTTTCACTTACATACTCACATATACCTTCTATATCATCCATAAAAAACTTCTTATTTTGATTAAAAAAATCCCTTTTACCCATAATTAATATCTCCTACAAATTCTCTTTTTCTTCTCTACCAGAATAATAATTCATTACCATTTAATATAGATATCCCCTCAACAAAGTAATAATCGCCATATATTAATGGAACATCTAAATTATTTTGCTCTGGGAAATGTCCTGTGCCATGCATAATTAATCCCTCTTCATTTAAGTTATCCTTACTAGAACATTCTATATATAAAGTTTCTAGTATATCTTCCCCTGCCTTCTTATAAATATATCCTTCAAATTCTCCTACATATTTAGATAATTGTAACAATCCACAAGCTGCAATTGCTCCTGCTGATGAATCTAGATATCTATATCTTCTATCTCCGTCTTCAGGAACTCTGAAATCCCATACTGGACACTTATTTCCTTGTATATTAGATATAAAATAATGTGCAGTTTTCTTTGCTGCATTTAATGTTTTTATATCTTTAGTATATTTATATGAAAGTGTTAACCCATATACTGCCCAGGCACACCCTCTAGCCCATGAACTATTAGGTGCAAATCCTTGTCCTCCAAGCTTTTCTACGACCTCACCAGTTTCTGAATCAAAAACTACTACATGTTGAACTGAACCATCTTCTCTTATAAAATTCTCTAAAACCATATTAACGTGTTTTTCCGCAACATGTTTAAATCTTGGATCACCAGTTTCTTCTGATGCCCAATATAACAAAGGTAAATTCATTAAACAATCTATTATTGCAACTCCACTATTATCTTCTTTACCTATCCACCTATTCCATGCTCTAATATAATTACCCTCTGGATTAAATCTTGCTGCTAACAAATTAGCTGCTAGCAATGCACGCCTTCTTGAACTTTTATCTCCAGTTAATTTATAATTAGCTAAACTAGTTAAAGTCCACATAAACCCCATATCGTGATCTATACACT
Source organism: Clostridium lamae (assembly GCF_033043255.1). NCBI lineage: Bacteria > Bacillati > Bacillota > Clostridia > Eubacteriales > Clostridiaceae > Clostridium > Clostridium lamae. Next base: position 195,845 of record NZ_JASCQJ010000003.1, read on the forward strand.
CTGTATCTGTAAGTAAGTGATCCATCTTTTCTTCACATTTTTCAGCTGTTACTCTTAATTCAGCATCTTCATTATGTGAATACACCTTCCATAATAACCCTGGCCAGAACCCTGCTGTCCACCATTGTTCATTTTCTAATTTATATTTACCATTATGTGATGCATGAGGGAAGTTAATACCTATTTTTCTATTATTAATCTTAGTTTTTTCTATGATAAAATCTAATGCATCAGCCTTCCAGTTACTATTCATCTTTATTTTCCTCCATTTTATAAATTCTAAATACTTCTTCTAAATTCTCCATATCTTTTATTGAAATTAAGCTAGTTCTATAAATACTTTCAGTTTTGTTATGGTGGTTCACAACTTCTTTTTCTTCTAAGTTATATTTAAAAATATTTTCATTATATTCTAGTACTAATTTATGATTATTTATTACCCATATTATTTTCCCTTCATTTATCAGTTTTGAAGGCATTCTGCTGATAAATCCTTCATTTATGGATATACCATCATTAGCTTTAATTTTATCCTCCACAAATATAGTATTATTTTTATATATTGCTTTTCTTGTAAATAAATTTATTAATTCATTAGAATATGCATCTGTTAAATCTAACTCTAATTCGATTACTTCTTCACTTAAATTTTTAGTTAATACTTTACATTTTTCAGTTCCAATACATTGTTCCATTCCATTTATTAATGGTATTGAATGCCAATATGATCTTGGATGAACATAAGAATATCTTTCTTCTCCAAAGTATCCCTTCGTATATAAACCTGCTCCTAAATCTGTTAAAACTATATTGTCATTAATAGCTACTACAAAACTTCCTAAATCATTATGATTATGTGGTTCATCGTTATTTCCACCTTTTATTGCAAAAAACATTCTATTATCTCTAATTATCATCCATTGAGCATCTTGTAAAAACTCGTTGGAATCAGTAAGCTCTTTATTTAATATGTCTTCGCCTGTCCACCATAAATTTCTACTTAAGTGTGCCCATCTAAAGCAATGATCAAAATCAAAATCACTTATCTTACTAACCAATGGTAATTTTATATTATAAGTCTTATACAAATATGATAATAGCCCAGTTGGAACTGCAGTATTGACTGGAACATCTGAAAAAGGTAGGAATACGTTTTCAGATATTTGTATAGTATTTGGAAAGTTTCCTATTGCTTTTAGCGTCTTATAATATCTATTATCAAATTCTCCTTTTAAGGATTTATAATAGTTATAATATCCAAAGCCATAAATCCAATATCCTATTCCTTCTAATGATGCTCCATCATCTCCAAATCCTAACAGATAATATTCTAATGCTTTCTCTACTTTGCTAATAATTAATTTCTGTTTTTCTCCCCCTTCCATTAATAATCCTATAATACCAATACATCCAGAGCATACTGCATTCCAATTGTGAGTTTGTCTCTCCCATTTCCATGTTTTATTAAGAAACGGCTCAATTATTCTATTATTTATTTGTTTCTTTATATGACTTTTAAGAATTTTATCTATTTTATCTTCGTGAATTATTAATAACTCACTTAATGTTTGTGCAGTTTCTGCAGCAAATAAATCTATTATCTTGTCTGAATCTCCTATAAACCCACCTTCATCATAGCTTAAATGTGCTGCTAAACTCCAACTAAATTCATTTGATATTGACCATAGTAATTCATTAAAATGAGTAATAGATTTTTCTATTTTGGATTCATTTTTCAAATCTTCAAATTGTAAATATAAGCCTAAAGCAACAAGTTGCTTACGCCTGCTAAAGTAAATATCCTCAAAATCTTTTCTAATACCAAGATTATAAAAGGCTTTGTATGACTTATATGATATCTGTGGTATTTCGTTTCCTAATATTTCATCTACATACTTTTCTATTTGCTCAATTAATGGTTTTGTTACTTCATTTTTAGGAACTTTTTTATGAAAATACTTATACTCCATATATAATTCTCCTTATTTATCCCTAATGTATTACCCTTATTATAAATACAATAATTCAATACTTTAATGTACTTTTTTATTATTTGATACACATATTTATAAAACTTGTTCTAGTCCTTTGTATTCTATAAAATCCTGCTGTATTATGATTTTATAGAACAGAAATTTTATTAAACATATTAATAATCTTAATTGGGGGTATATCATGGGTACTTTTTTTAGCTTAGACAATATGCTTTTTAGATTTATGGGACGACTTTCAGACTTGATAATTCTAAATTTTTTATGGATAATTTTTAGCCTTCCTATTTTTACTATAGGAGCATCAACTAAAGCTCTTTATTCAGTTCTATTTGATTTAGCTGATAATTGCGAAGGACATATAACTAAGGATTTTTTTAATAATTTCAAAAAGGAATTTAGAAAATCAACCTTGCTTTGGTCAATTGTTTTTGCCTTTACTTTAATACTATCTGTAAATATGGTATTTTGGCCAAGATTTCAATTTGCATTAGGTTATATAGCTACAATAGCAACTATTTTTTTACTTATTATCTTTCTAATTGTTTCACCATATATTTTCCCTATTATAAGTAAATATAATTTAAATATTAAAGAGATTTTAAAACTCTCTTTTATACTATCTATGAAATATCTGCATTATAGTATAATTATCATTCTATCTGGTATTTTACTAATAAGTATAAATATTATCTTCCCACTTTCTATTTTATTCACAATTTTTATAGGAATTTCTCTATATTGCTTCTTATCATGCTATATATTTAATATAGTTTTTAAGAAATATTCTTTATGAAAAAAGAGGATCAAAATGATCCTCTTTTTTTGAATGTGCTTATTTTAGAATTATTTTAAATATATTTTATTTCCCATAAACTTCAATTTGACTTAAAGCTGGAAAAGGTGATGGGTCATCAGCTTTTATTAAATCACTAAATGTTAACCAACTTATCTTTTTAAATGGGAACGTTATAATATGAGCCTTATCACTTTTTTCTAAATCCCATGTTAGCTCAGAATTATCTGAAAATCTGAAGGTAACTTTTACCCACCAATTATCATGAGGAAAATCTGATCTTGTGTATAATACAATCTTATCTGTAACTACTTCTCTACCAAAATCTATCTTAAGACAAGCATCATCCCTCATACCTATTCCCCATGATTCATATGGCCATTTTCCATGATCATGATTTTCACAATTACCATTTATAGCATTCCTAGCTGCAAAAACAGCTTCGCCTCTAGTTTCTACATTAGCAGAAGCATGTGGATATACTCCATCAAGTCCTTGTTGATCCATTTTATTTAATGCTAAATTTCTATAACATTCTGTTTCTTCTTTTCTAGCAACTCTTACTGATAGTAGATGCTTTTCTCCATAAAATACCTTCGGTGAATAACTTACTTTCTTTTCTCCAAAAGGAATTTCATATGTTATAAGGTTTTGTGTTACATATATTAAAGATTCTCCCATTGCATCATCAATCTCAGCTACAAGATAAATATCTTTATTAGATGTTTCAATTTGAATCTTATCACCTTCATTGTATTCTTCTAGAAATACAAGTCTAACCTCATTAAAGTCTCTAACTTCTGATTTAATATTTCCCTCTTTATCTAATATTCTTAATGCTAATTCAATCATAATATCTCCTAGTAAATATATTAATTTAAAAGGTTTTTAATATATTCTTTTATTTCTTCATCTTTACAATTTTCAAAGAAATATTCTTTAAATTTGGCTCCACTAACAGCACCTTTTAATAAATCCTGATCTATCTTCTTTAATATTGTTAACATATCTGTATGGGTAACTTTTTTAACTTCATCTAATATTTTTTTATTTCTTTGCTCTGGAATAACTCTTTCCTTTGGATATCCTTGACCACTTTCTCCTTGGAATAATTTTTCAAAGATATATTCAAGATTTAATTCTGCTCCCCAACCAAATCCCTTAGCAAAAGGAAGTGCTATTGCATTACCATCATTTATTTGTGCAAACATATATGCATCTGATGGATCTACTACATGACCACATAATACTCCTGGGAAAGAGTTACAAGCAAGCATAGCTCCTTCTCCTGTTCCACATCCTGTAATCACATAATCTGCTGCTCCAGAATTTAATAATATAGCTGCTAAAATTCCATTTTGAACATATGTTAATTGCGCTTCATCTTCAGTACTATACATTCCATAATTAAAAACTTCATGCCCTTTAGGCTCTACTACTTTCTTTAAACTTTCATATATCATTGAATTTTTTGCTGCTTGACTATTTTCATTTATTAAAGCTATTTTCATAATAAACACTCCTTCTATAAAAATACAATCATAAACATTGCCTTGTATTTAAAGTAACTTTTTATTCTGGTTGTTTTCCTATATATGCTAATATACCACCATCTACATATAATATATGTCCATTTACAAAATCAGAAGCATCTGATGCTAAGAATACAGCTGGACCACTAAGATCTTCTGTTGTTCCCCAACGAGCTGCTGGAGTCTTAGATATTATAAAATTATTAAAAGGATGTCCTTCTGTTCTAAGTGGTGCTGTTTGAGGTGTTTCTATATATCCAGGTCCAATACCATTACATTGAATATTGAATCCACCATATTCAGATGCAATATTTTTTGTTAACATCTTAAGTCCACCTTTAGCAGCTGCATAAGCTGAAACTGTTTCTCTACCAAGTTCACTCATCATGGAGCATATGTTTATTATTTTTCCATGTCCCTTTTTAATCATTCCTGGTATTACTGCTTTAGATACTATAAATGGTGCATTTAAATCTACATCTATTACTTTACGGAAATCTTCTGCTTTCATTTCAAGCATCGGAACTCTTCTTATAATTCCAGCATTATTAACAAGTATATCGATTATTCCAACTTCTTCTTCTATCTTTTTAACTAATTCAATTACACCTTGTTCATCTGTAACATCACATACATATCCATGTGCTTTTATTCCACATTCTGCATATGCTGCAATTCCTTTATCCACTAAGTCTTGGTTAATATCATTAAATACTACAGTTGCTCCTGCTTCCCCGTATGACTTTGCAATTGAAAATCCTATTCCATAAGACGCTCCTGTTACTAAAGCTATCTTTCCTTCTAATGAAAAACTCTTCATAATATCCATAATAAAATCCTCCTAAAATTTAATTTTATATTTAATAATTATCTTTATCTTAAATCACTCATTTTTACGGCATCCATATCATCGAAATCTTGATTTTCACCAACCATTCCCCATATAAATGTATAAGCTCTAGTTCCTACACCAGAATGTATTGACCAACTAGGTGATATAATAGCCTCTTCATTTCTCATAACAACATGTCTTGTTTCTGTTGGTTCACCCATATAATGCATTACTAAATTATCATCCTTTATATCAAAATATAGATAAACTTCCATTCTTCTATCATGTGTATGACATGGCATCGTATTCCAAACACTTCCTGGTTTTAATTGAGTCATTCCCATAACTAATTGACAACTTTCAACTTGTCCTGGAAGAATATATTTTCTTATTACTCGATGGTTAGCTTCTTCTAATGATCCAAGCTCTACAGTTACGCAATCTTCTGGTTTGATATGAACTGTAGGGTACTCTTTATGTGCTGGAGCACTATTTAAATAAAACTTTGCTGGATTATTTTCATCTTCACTAGCAAATTCAATTTCCTTAGTCCCCATTCCTATATATATTCCATCTTTATGATCTAATATATACCCCTGCCCATCTAGAGTAATAGTTCCTTTTCCACCTATATTTATTACTCCAAGCTCCCTTCTTTCTAGAAAGTACTTGGCTCTAAGCTCTTTACCTGCTTCTAATTTAAGAGGTTTAACTGGTACTGCTGCACCTATAATTATTCTATCAATGTGGCTATACACTAATTTTATTTCATTTAATGAAAATAATTTTTGGATTAAAAAATTATCTCTTAACTCACTTGTCGTATAGTTCTTCACATCTTTTGGTGATGCTGCTGTTCTTAATTCCATATCAAAATCTCCTCCCATCTCTTTTTATTTAAGTTTAACATTTTAAATTTTCTATTTCTTGTGATTTCGTGTCATAAATGTTGCAAATATTGAACATAGGATTTATAATTAATAAAAAGTATATTGGAGGCACTTTATGAAAGAATTTAATTCATGTGAAGCTGCAATAAAAAATGCTATAGACAATAAATACTTTTCTATAGCACACTTATACAAAGAAGAAAAATCTATGACTATGCATATACATGACTCATATGAGATTTATTACTCAATAACTGGTGGAAAACAATTTCTTATAGATAATAAAGTCTATGATATTAACCCTGGTGACTTATTTGTAATTAATCAATTTGAAACTCATTATATATCTAAACTGGATAAAATTGCTCATGAGAGAATAGTACTTTCAATAGATCCTGAATTCTTATTATCAACCTCAAGTAAAATTACTGATTTAAATTATTGTTTTTCTAATCGTTATAAAGATTTTAGCCATAAAGTTTCCCTTAATAAAGAACAACAAGGACGGTTCATTTATTTTATTAATAAAATTCTAGCTTCTGATGGATTTGGAAATGATATAATCGAATATGCTACTTTTTTAGAATTAATGACTTTTATTAATAAAATCTATATAAGCAATGAATGTCCTATACTTGAAGAACATTCATATAAATATAATCAGCAAGTAGATGAAATAATAGAATATATAAATGCCAATATTACTGAACCAATTACTATTGAACTGCTGGCTAATAATTTTTATTTAAGTTCGTCCTATATTTGTAGAATATTTAAAGCTGCAACTGGTACAACAATAAACAAATATATTTCTGCAAGAAGAATTGCAATTGCGAAATCAATGCTTGCCAGTGGAGAAAACGTTAACGAAGTATGCGAGAAATGTGGTTTTAACGATTATAGTAATTTTCTTAAAACCTTTAAAAAAGCCGTTGGATTTTCACCTAAAAAATATTCAACATTTAGTACAAGCTAATATTAAAAGAGATATATCAAAAATAATTTCTGATATATCTCCCTTTTTGATAAACTACTGATATTATACTTGTCCTCATTTTTCCTTTTCTATAATCAACAATTCACGATTATAGGTGGTTTCGTTAGTTGCCCATCGCCCACCTTTTTCCGCCCACAGACGCCACTTTACTTTTCCACATTACTCTTCGTTTACTGTAAAAATCTTATTATAAACTACATTTAAAACATCTTCTTTATTATCTATTTCGTCTATACCCATTACTTCTATTACTTTATTTGATGAAAGCATAATATAGTTATTTTTCTTTTCATTTGTATAAACCTTAACTTTATTAGGTAAATTAGTTTCTATTTCAGTATATGAAATCCCCTGATTTTCAAACCAATCCATCATCCTATTAAAATTCCAATTCACCATCCACTTATGATCACTTTCAAATAACTCATAGGAAAGCTTCTTATTCTTACCATAGGCACTATAAAATAATTTATGCGCTAAAAAACTATTATTTTCATCTACCAATATATCATCTTCAGTATAAACATCATCATTAAAATCTTTTAGACTTAATAAATATTCTCTATTTTTTATTTCATTACTTTTATTCTTAAATATATTTGAAACTATAAAATTATTTACTAAAATAATAACTGCAATAGTAATAACCAAGTAACTAGATATAGTTAGTTTCTTTT